>CAZAAM010000101.1:0-7097 GCA_964483055.1 uncultured Victivallales bacterium | reverse complement strand
CTGTGCGCGGACTGTCTGCGGAAAATGCCGTTCATCTCCGGCGAGGAATGTCCCGGCTGCGGCGCCGAGCTGCACGGAGTCCTTGCCGTCTGTCCGGACTGTCTGCGCGCGCCGAAGCGTCCGTGGAAACGAGCCTTTACGCTCTGCCGCATGGACGGACTGGCGCGGGATCTGATTCTCGGTCTCAAGTTTCGCAAAACGCCGGAATTCGCCCGCGCCGTAGGCTCTCTGCTTGGGCGCAAGATCGCGCGGCTTCTTCCGCCCGGCGCCGCAGACTGCGTGACGCCTGTCCCTCTGCATTGGACGCGGCAGCTCATGCGCGGCTACAATCAGGCGGAGCTTCTGGCTGAAGGCGTCGCGAGAGAGACCGGGCTGCCTCTGGCGCATCTGCTCCGCAGAAACAAACGGACGAGACAGCAGACGAAGCTGAAGCGAGAAGAGCGCCTTGCGAACCTGAAAGACGCTTTTTGCGTAAAAAATTCGCACAAATGCGAAAAACGTGCTATATTAATCATAGATGACGTTATGACCACGGGCGCCACGCTGGCGTTCGCCGCATCCGCTCTGCTGGATGCGGGCGCGAGAGCGGTCTATGCGGCATCGGCTGCACGAAGATGACAAACCAAGGAAAGGGCCGAGCGACATGGCCGGATTTGTAAAGAAACCGAAAGTTCCGACAACGACGGACGAGACCGCCCCGCAGCTTCCTCAGGCGAAAACTCCTGCGCACCACTCCTCGCCGACCGAATTTGCGAAGCGGCGCGATATTCCGGAAGGACTTTGGGAGAAATGCAAGAAATGCGGCGAAATGGTGTTCACAAAGCAACGGGAAGAGAACTATCAGATTTGCCCTAAGTGCGGTTATCATTATCCTCTGACGTCGCTGGAACGAATCGATCTGCTGACGGATCTGGGATCCTTTCAGGAGCTTGACTCCGGTTTGGAATCCGTCGATACGCTTCGTTTCGAGGGCGTAAGTCCGTATGAAGGCAAGCTTGCCGCAAATCAGAAGAAGACCGGATTGCACGATGCCGTGATTTCCGGAATCACATCCCTTGAAGGGCGACCTTACGTTCTTGCCATCATGGACTTCCGTTTTCTCGGCGCCAGCATGGGCGCGGTGGTCGGCGAAAAGATCACGCGCGCCATCGAGACTGCGACCGAGCGCAAGCTTCCGTTGGTGATCGTCACTGCCAGCGGCGGCGCGCGCATGTACGAGGGCATGATCAGTCTGATGCAGATGGCCAAGACCAGCGGCGCGCTCATGCGTCATAAGGAGGCCAATCTGCCCTACATCGTCATTTTGACGCATCCGACGACGGCCGGCGTTACGGCGAGCTTCGCCTCGCTGGGCGATCTGATCTTCGCAGAACCGGAGGCTCTGATCGGCTTCGCCGGACCTCGCGTGATTCAGGCCACGACGCAGGCGGAGCTCCCGGAAGGCTTCCAAACGGCGGAATTCCTTCTGAAGAAGGGGTTCATCGACCGAATCGTCGATCGCAGAAAATTGCGCGAGGAATTGAGTTTGTGTCTTGAATATTTCCGCAAACGGTGTACAGTAAGGCGCAGACACGTCGCGAACGCCAAGGAGATGAACGTTTCCAGGCGGAGCGAATGATTTTTTGCCGTTGTGCGCCGGACCCACGCGATGGAACGACGTGAACCGGGTCAGGTTGGGAACAAAGCAGCCCTAAGCGAACCGGCCATGTGCGCGGACCTCTGTCGCACGACGGCTTTTTTCACATTCATTTTCAAGCAAGGTGTCCCGAATGCCGAAGACAAGAATCGACGGACGCACGCCGGAACAGGCGCGCAGGATGAAATTCACGCCGGACTTTCTTGCACATCCGATCGCATCCGTTCTGGCGGAGACCGGAGGAACCAAGGTCGTCTGCTCCGTTTCCTTTGAACAAGGCGTTCCCGGATGGATGCGCCAGCAGGGCGTTTCCGGCGGATGGCTGACCAGCGAATACGGCATGCTCCCGGGATCCGGAACGACGCGCATCGCACGCGACAGCATGAAGGGACGCCCGAACGGACGTTCGACGGAGATTCAACGCCTGATCGGACGCTCATTCCGCTCGGTCGTCGATCTCGATGCGCTAGGGCAGAATACGATCTATATCGACTGCGACGTGATCGATGCCGATGGCGGCACGCGCTGCGCGTCCATTTGCGGCGCGAGCGTGGCGTTGCAGATCGCCTTCCGTCGTCTCTTGAAAAAGAAGAAAATCCAGCGCTTCCCCATGCGCGAGAACGTCGCTGCTCTCAGCGTAGGCATGCTCAAGGGCGAGATTCTGCTGGATCTCTGCTATGCTGAGGATTCCAAGGCGGACGTGGACTTCAACGTCGTGATGACCGAATCCGGACGCTTCGTCGAGCTGCAGGGCACGGCGGAAGAGACGCCATTCACGCAGGAGGAGCTCGGAAGGATGCTTGCGCTCGCCGGAACAGGTCTGGAGAAGATCTTCGAGGCGCAACGCCGCGCGCTGGAGCCATTCCCGATGCCGCCTTCGAACGAGGCGTTCGGCAGTCTGAACAGCGCATTCGCCGCCGTCAAGCTTTGAACACACGATTTCATATGACAAAGATCGCATGCAACTGGAGAAAAAGACAGTGAACAGTTCGACCTACAAGGACGCCGGAGTGGACATCGACCTCGCAACGGCGCTTCTGTCGCGCGTAAAGCCGGCGCTGGCCCAGGCGCGTCGCCCGGAAATGCTTGCCCCGATCGGAGGATTCGGCGGCCTTTTCCAACTTGATCTGAGCAAATACAAGGAGCCGGTGCTCGTTGCGAGCATCGACGGCGTCGGCACCAAGCTGATGGTCGCAGCCATGATGGAAAAGTATGATACGGTGGGCTGCGACATCGTCAATCACTGCATCAACGACATCGCCGTGCAAGGCGCGGAGCCGATCTATTTCCTGGACTACATCGGAATCGGCAAGCTGCGCAGTCCGTTGTACGAACAGGTTCTGGAAGGCGTCGCGAAGGCATGCAAGGAGGCGAACTGCGCGGTTCTCGGCGGCGAAACGGCGGAAATGCCAGGCATGTACGGGAACGACTTCGATTTGGTCGGCGTCATCACCGGCGTCGTCGAGAAGTCGAAGATCATTACGGGCGAAAGGATCGCGCCGGGGCATGTCGCGCTGGGACTGGCATCGGTCGGCCTGCATACGAACGGCTTCAGCCTTGCCCGCAAGGTCCTCTTTGAAAAGGGCGGCTGCACCGTGAATTCGAAGCCTGAGATTCTCGGCGGCGAAACGGTAGGCGAAGCCTTGCTGAAGCCGCATCGTTGCTATTATCCCGCGATGAAGGCCGCGCAAGAGGCGGGCGTCGAAATCGATGGAGTTGCGCACATCACCGGGGGCGGTCTCTTTGACAACGTTCCTCGCATTCTGCCGAAGAACGTGGACGCGGTGTTTCACAAGGATCGAATCCCGGACGTTCCTCCGATCTTCCGGCTTCTTGTCGAGATCGGCTCCATTGCCGATTCGGAAGCCTATCGCGTGTTCAACATGGGCGTCGGCATGGTTTGGTTCCTGCGCCCGTCGGATGTGGAAACGGCGATTCGCGCGTGCGAGTCGTGCGGCGTGAAAGCGTTCGTCTGCGGCGAAACCACGGAAGGAACGGGGAAGTCGATCGTTTTGTGAGAAGCAAGAAATGCGGGGGAAGTCTCCGATGCTGAACAAGATTCCGCTCTTCAAACAGTTCCGAACGCGCGGAGGGGAAGGCGACAGATTGAAGACCGTTGCCATTCCGGCGATCGGCTTTCTTCCGGCGATTCTCGTTCTTCTGCTTCTGTTTCTTTCCGCAGTCTATTTGCGTCCTCTCTTCTTCGGCTTTCTGTCTGCCTATCTCTTTCTGCCGCTGGAGAAATGGTTCGAACGGATTTTCTTCCAGCCGCGTGAAACGGGAGGCCGGTTCGATGCATTCTTCCGCGCTCTGTTCACTCCGGTTCGCAATCTGCGAAATCGCTTGATGAGGCGTGTCGGCTTCATGCCGGCGTCGCATGCGTCGTTGCAGGAGCAAAGCCGCCGTGAGAGAGCTCTTCTGACTGCGAAGGCGTCCGTCACGACGATTCTTTTCCTCCTTCTGATAATCAGTCTGATCGTGTTTGCGGTCATCACGTTCGTCATGCCTCTCGCGCGAAATTCAGGAAGCGCGATTCAAGAGTGGTCGCACGGACAGGAGATCATGCAGCACTTCGAATTGCAGGTGCGCGATCTGATCGACACGATCGATCCGCCTGTCAGCGAAGCTCAGGACAAAATGCCGCTCAAGGAACGCGTGCATGACGCGATTCAGAATGTGACAGGCGGCAATCTGCCGGACTTCAACCTGTTGCGAAACAATACGACGATGCAGAAGCTGATTTCCGTGATTTCCAGCGTCGGCGGCTTTCTGCTTTCCTTCTTCATCTATCTGTTCTTCTTCTTCATCTTCCTGCAGAAAATGGCGTTCTTCACGCTCGGCGCGCCGGAGCGCGAAAAGAATCTTGGCACGTGGACGATCAAAAGCCTGTATGCGACCGGCTGGTTTCCGCAGACGTCGGACGATGTGAAGGAGAGCGCGGCGGCGATCATGGATCGGCTTTATTCGATGCTTGACGCCTGGGTGCGCGGCTTCTTTTGGATCATCATCATTGAAGTTCCGCTGTATTCGCTCGTCTTCATGTTGTTCGGAGTGCCGTACTGGCCGATCCTGGCGTTGCTGTCCGGTTCCGTGGTTCTGCTTCCGTACATCGGGCTCGCCGTCAGCATCACGCTGTCGGTCAGTCTTACGCTTCTCTGTGTGGAAGGAAGCGCTCTGGTTCCGCTGATCGGAATCGCCCTGGCGTTTCTGCTGATCAACGGCCTGCTGGAGCAGCTGTTTCTGTATCCGTTGCTCGTCGGCGAGGCGATCGGGCTTTCCTGGATCGAAACGATCATCGTAATTCTGCTCGGCGCCGTGTTTGGCGGAATTGTCGGCGTCATTCTCGCCGTTCCTTGCGCGGCGATCATCAAGTTCCTTGCGCCGCTGTTCTACCGGCGCTTCCTTGCATCCAATCCGGCGGAAACGGATTCGTTCGCCTGCGAAGAGAAGGATTCCGCCGATGCATCGAACGGAGCGGATGCGTCATGAAGGAGGGTGAAAAATTCGTCTGCTCCGCTTGTGGAGAGACTGCGTTCGCCAAAAAGGAGACCGTCCTGGACGGATGGACGGCGAAGGGAACGCGTCTGGTTTGTCCGTACTGCGGAGCGGAGGCCGGACCGGAGGATGCGCCTGACTCCGCATCCGATTCGACTTCCTCCAAGACGAAAGCCATGGAAGGCTTGCTGAATCTTTTGGGAGAAACGGAATCCGCGACTGCGCCGGATTGGACGGAAACGGAGATGCGTTTCTGCCGCGATTGCGCGCATGCCAGCGCCAACGTCTTCCGAATCGTCTGCACGAAAACGGGCCGCGAGGTCGATCCCATAGGCGACTGCGCCGACTACCGAAAACGGAGCGGCGTTCCGCAACGGGATTGAAAAACGACGTTTTCCACGACGTTTTCCCGAAAAGCGTCTTGAAAAGATTTCGCGCACGTGTAAAGTACGTTAAAATATGCCTTAACATGAAAGGACATGCTTCGATGTCGCACTATGTCTACGATCTCTTTGTCAAGCGTTTCGGCGAAAAGCCTGCGGTCTGCTCCTACGCCCCTGGACGTTTGGAAATTCTTGGAAATCATACGGACTACAATGAGGGCTATGTTCTGAGCTGCGCAGTCGGACAGCGCACGGAATTCGCGATGAGCCCCGCAGAAGGAACGATCTGCACGATTTGCGAGAACGGCAAGGACAGCACGCTGGATTTGAATGATCTGGACAACAAGATCAAAGGCGACTGGCACAACTATCTGAAAGGACTCTTGGTCGAGTTGCGCCGCCGCGGCATTCCGTTCGGCGCGTTCAATGCGGCTCTGCACAGCGAGGTGCCGCTTTCCGCCGGCATGAGCAGCAGCGCGGCTTTGGAAATGGCGTTCGGCTTCGCCCTGAAGGAAATCTATTCGATTGAACTCTCGCTTCCGGACTGGGCGCGTGTCGGTCAGGCGGTCGAAAACAAATATATGGGGCTCAATTCAGGGCTTCTGGATCAGTTCAGCTCGCTTTACGGACGCAAAGACAGCTTCATTCTTTGCGACTTCCGTTCCGTCGAGGTCTTGAAGACCGTTCCAATGCCCTCCGGATATGTTCTCGTCGTGGCGAATACGATGGTGAAGCACAATCTCGTGGATTCCGACTACAATCTGCGGCGTGAAAGCTGCGAGAACGCCATGCGCGCGATTCAAAAGACGCATCCGGAAGCGAAGAAGCTGCGCGACGTCGATCAGGCGATGCTCGACGCCTGCCGGAAGGACATGGCGCACGTGGACTATCTCCGCGCATTGCACGTCGTCGGGGAGGACGAGCGCGTCATGAAGGCTGTCGAGCTTCTCGAAGCAGGCAAGGTGAAGGAATTCGGTTCGCTGCTTTTCCAAAGCCATGAAAGCAGCCGTTGCAATTTTGAAAACAGCTGCCCGGAACTGGATGCGCTCGTAGAGCTCGCGCACAGCATTCCAGGATGCATCGGCGCGCGGCTTTCCGGCGGCGGATTCGGCGGCATCAGCATCCATCTCGTCGAAGAGGGCATGGCGGAGGAATACTGCGAACGACTGAAAACGGCGTATCATTCGCTGACGGGTCGCAAGATCGACACGCTGATCTGTTCTCTCGGCGACGGCGCCGGAATCTACTGAATCCGACCGTGGCGACCGCTCTTGTCATCGGCGCGACGCGAGGAATCGGCCGCGCTTGCGCCGTTCGTCTCGCGCAGGACGGCTTTGACATCGTCGCGACATGCCGCGGAGACGTCGCGCGTCTTGCGGAGCTGGAAGAGGTCGTTCGGAAGCTCGGTCGCATCTTTCTTGCCTTGTCCCTCGACGTCTGCGACAGAGAGGAAACAGCGAAAGCGCTTCTTGAGCATTTCGGAGAAGAGCCGCCCGATGCTGTAGTTTTGAACGCCGGAGTCGCCGCTGACAACCTTTTCGTCTGGATGACAGGAGAGGCATGGGATCGCGTCCTGCGGGCGG
>CAZAAM010000100.1:4324-7162 GCA_964483055.1 uncultured Victivallales bacterium | reverse complement strand
CGCAACTCCGCATCCATTGCATCCTCAAGCATTTCGCGCGGTGCGTGCAACCGTTTCAGAATCGAGGACACCAGCCCGCTTTCCTGATCGACCAGGGCCTTCAGAAGATGAATCGGACGCAATTCCTGATGCGCATATTCCCGTGCGACGCTCTGCGAGGAAAGCAACGCTTCACGGCTTTTCTCCGTCAATTTTTCCATGTTCATTGATTTCGCTCCCTTGCTGTGACGCTTTTTACTTTTTCATCTCAAACGGAGCAAATCGCATGCCAAGACGAATTCCGCCTCAAAGGAAACAATGGAAAGTGTCAATTTGTCTCAAACGATGAAGACATGGCCGAAGCATCAAAGAGCGGATGAGCCTGTCATTCCGTCTCCGCGACCTCCGCCTCCACGGCGCCGTCATCCGCAATGCGCAAAAACTTCACATTCACAAGCGTCTTGGCAAGGACTTGGCGAGAGGAAAGAACGCGCGTGCGGACATAATTTCCCGACCAGCCTTCCCATGCGCTTTCCGAACGTCTCGTTTCAATCAGAACTCTTTCTGTCGAACCGAGAAGCGACTTCTTAAACGCCTGCGCGGACGCTTCTCTGACTACGCGGCAAGCAGCAATGCGTTCCGCGACAACGCCAGGAGGAACGCGTCCAGGCATGGAATCCGCCGGGGTTCCCTTGCGCGGAGAGAATGGAAAAATGTGGATGTTGGCGAAATTCATCTTCTTGAGAAAAGCAGCCGTATCATCCGCGTCCTTCTTTGTTTCGCCAGGAAAGCCGATGATGAGATCCGTTCCGATGTGAATGCGCGGGATTGACTTGCGGGCAAGCGCGACATATTCCGCATATTCCTTTAGCGTGCAATGACGTTTCATCGCTTTCAATATTCGCGCGGACCCGCTTTGCAACGGAAGGTGCAGAAAGGCGCAAAGACGCTCCTGATTTTTCGCCATGACGTCGATCAGGGCGGGAATCTCATCGCCGGGTTCAGTGGAACTCAGACGGATGCGCCAATCGCCAGGAATTTCCATCAAGCGATTCAGAAGTCCGGAAAGATCCAGTCCGCGGCTGCGGTAGCGACAGGTGTTCACGCCGGTCAGAACGATTTCATGAAATCCTTGCCCTACAAGAGATTCAAACTCGGAAACGACTTCCTGCAGATCGCGAGATCTCTCTTGTCCGCGCGCCTTCGGCACGATGCAGTACGCGCATTCGTTGTCGCAACCCTCCTGAATCTTCAAAAACGCTCTGGAACGGAAGGGATAGACGCCCTGCGCCCCTTCGAAAAAAATTCCGTCCTCCTGCGGGGGGCGCGCTTTGATCGATGCGGCGGAATCGAGAATGGAAAGATGCCGAGGAAGAATCCGATCAAGCTCCTTTTTTTGTTCATTCGAAAGGACAAGATCGCATTCGTCGGAACGATCCAGGGTCGCACGATCCACGTCGGCAGCACATCCGGTTACGACGATAAAGGCGCCAGGATGTTCCGCACGGAGCGACCGCAAGGCTTGTCGCGTTTTTTTGAATGCGGTTGCCGTTACGGTGCAGGAGTTTACGATAATAAGATTTGGACTGGCGGACGCATCGTGCGGGATGATTTCGAATCCCAGCTTCATAAGACGGTCCGTGATGAGAGCGCTGTCGGCCTGATTCAGGCGACATCCAAGCGTGACAATAGAAGCGGTCAATGTTTTTTTCATAAAACGAAAAACAGGAAAATCAAAACGAAGATGGTTCGCAACGCCCGGATGCGGCTTTGCAAAAAGCAGTCCGGAGCGAAGAGGCGCATGCCAAAACAGTTCGTTACGAAAACGATGAATCAGGGCCGGATTTGACCGTTTCCGTAAATCTTGTACTTATAGGATGTAAGTTCCGTCAAGCCCATCGGACCGCGCGCATGAATCTTGTCCGTGCTGATGCCGATTTCAGCGCCCATGCCGAACTCGCCGCCATCCGTGAAACGCGTAGATGCATTCCAATAGACGGCCGCGGAATCGACGTGGTCGAGAAAATAGACGGCATCGCTTTCATTTGCGGTCAAGATGCTGTCGCTGTGTCCGGAGCCGTATCGGTTGATGTGCTCCACGGCTTCCTTCACGTCCTTGACGATGCGTATGGAGACGATCAGATCCAAATACTCCGTCGACCAGTCCTCCTCGGTCGCCTCTTTGACGTCGAAACCTTCGGCAAGCGAGCGAAAAGCGTCGTCTCCGCGCATTTCGACATGCCTTTCGGCAAGAAAATCCGCGAGAGCCGGAACGAACCGAGGCGCGATTTCCTCGTGAATCAGGATCGTTTCCAAGGCATTGCAGACGCTTGGCCTTTGGCATTTCGCATTTTCGATGACAGCCAGCGCGCGGCCTTCATCGGCTTCGCGGTCTACGAATATGTGGCACACGCCCTTGTAATGCTTGATAACCGGCATCGTCGCCTGTTCGACAACGGCGCGGATGAGATTCTCTCCGCCGCGAGGCATGATGAGCTGAATGAAGTCGTCCATCTTCAGCATGACTGAGACGGCTTCATGACCTTTGAAAGGAACCAGTTGAACTGCGGATTCCGGCATTCCGGCCGCCTTCCCCGCCGAGGAAAGGCATTCCGCAATCGCCATATTGGAACGGAAGGCCTCGGAACCGCCGCGAAGAATCACTGCATTCCCGGACTTCAGACAAAGCCCGGCCGCGTCCGCCGTGACATTCGGGCGAGATTCGAAGATGATTCCGATCACTCCGATCGGAACGGAAACCTTGTCGATGCGCAGTCCGTTCGGTCGGACGACGGTGGAAAGGATCTTTCCGACAGGATCCTCCAAAGCGGCCACTTGGCGAAGTCCGTCCGCCATGCC
>CAZAAM010000100.1:0-4314 GCA_964483055.1 uncultured Victivallales bacterium | reverse complement strand
TATGATTCAGGGCGAGCCGCTCCAGCTTGGCGGCGGCAAGTCCGTTCGCTTCCGCCTCCATCAGATCCTGACGGTTCGCGGCAAGCAGATTTTCTTCCTCGCGCTCGAGAGCGTCGGCCATGGCGTTCAGCCAACGGTTCCGTTCCTCGGTCGAGCTCGTTGCCAAATGGCGAGAGGCGTCCAGCGCCTTGCGTCCTATGACATGCATCGCGTATTTCAATTCATCGTTGGTCATTGTCACAAATCCTGATTGATGTCATCGCATTCAATTTACTGCTGTTTTTGATTTTTGCAACAAAGAATCGCGTTTTTTCCGCATTTCCAGCCAGAAAGAAAGAACGATCAGCGAAAAAAGCGGATAGGAATGATCGCTTGCGCCGCGCAGATGATCATCTGCAAGTCGTTCACGTTCTTTGCGATCAAACCAGACGGAAAGCGATTCATCCAAAACTCGCTCGCGCATCCGCTCCCGCCATGCAGTCCGGAAGAGCGAAGCCAGCGGCACGCCGAATCCGCGCTTTCTTCCCAAAGCGGATTCGGGAATCATGTCCCGGAATGCGTCAGCAAGAATGCGCTTTCGAATGCGTCCGCGCTGTTTGAAGCGGAAGGGAAGCGAGGAAGAGAATTCCACGGATTCCATGTCGGCGAAAGGACTGAGCACATTCAGACCTGCGGTCGAGGCGCAAAGCTCCATCTTCGGAATCGCATCGCCAGGCAGATAAGTTCGAATGTCCCAGTCATTGAAGCGTTCGGCATAGTTGGAGGCTTCGCTTTCTGGAATCCATTCGAAATCGGGAAGGCCGGGCGCAAGCCTTGTCAGTTCGTCGGAGGCGAAATGCGTCATGAGCGCGCGATATCGCAAGGCGTCCGGCAGGGAGGCAAGGCGGAGAAGCCGTCTCGCCCGTCCGGCGAACGTCCGCTCGCCGGAATCCGGAATCAACGATGCGGCGCTTCTCCAGAGAGCGCGAGGAAGGATGTTCGAGGCTCGAAGAAGACGCATTGCCTGATAACGTTCATACCCGCCATACATTTCGTCCGCCGCATCCCCGCAAAATGCCGTTTCGACGAATTCCTTCATTTTTCGTGCGGCAAGAAAAGTCGGCAGCATCGAGGCGTCGGCGTAGGGCTGCCCGACGTTCCGCGTCAACAAGGAAAGCAAATCGAAATCATCGTTTCGCATTCGCTCGACGACATGCCGGAGTCCGTGCTTGGCGTCCCGTTCGAGGCGACGGACGGCGGAAGCGGCTCGCTTCGTTTCATCATAGGATGGATCATCGATGCCGATCGTTACGCAAATGAGCGGCTTTCGCGTTTCCTGCAGAACAAGCGCGGCAATGACAGACGAATCCAGCCCGCCGGAGAGAAGAACTCCGACTTGTTCCTCCGGATTCGCCGGCATGGAACGGCGCACTACGCCTTGCATGATCTCGCGCAATCGTTTGCATGCGTCAAAATAGGCGATGTCGCTCTTTGGCGTCGTTTTGCGAATCCATGTCCGTCGAAGCGTCGTCGTCCTCGTACGGAGATTCACCTCGAGCGCATGTCCGGGCGGAACGCGCAGGACGTTCGTCCAAATCGTATATGGATACGGAACATACTGAAATTCCATATAGGCGCGCAATGCGATCAGGGAAATTCCCAGCGGTTCTCCGGCAAGACGTTCGATTTCATCCAGATCATCGGAACAGACGAATGCATCCTTTCCGGCGAAATAATGCAAGGGAACAATCCCCAGCGGATCGGCGGCAAGCGTCAAGATGTTGCGGGAGGCGTCGAAAGAGACCTGCTTCGCGCCTTGCTCCGCGCCTTCCGGCGCTGGCGCATTCCATGGAACGGCGATGGAGAATGTGCGCTTCATGATTCCAGCTCCTTTTTTCTTTCATGCAAAGGACGATGCCCTTCTCTGCGTCGTTCGGCCTCCGCTTTTTCCCAGTCGGCGCGTGCGCGCGGTATGAAGCAGGCGTCGAGAAAGCGTTCCAGAACAAGGGTCGAGGCGAACGGAGATGGATGCAGCATGTCGTCCGAATAAAAGCGATAGTCGCGAAGTTCGCGCGTCATGATTTCGTAGGCGGGAAAATACCAGCAATCGTTCATCGCTTCCCGTGCGCCGTGAATCGCAAGCAGAAGAGTCGCCTTGCTTCGCGCATCGAGCTCCAGATCGCCGGGCGTATGGATCACCGGCGAAAGAGTCAGGATGATCGGGCAGTCGGGATTGCGCTCCCGTACAAGACGACATGCGGAAAGGATCGCCGCTTCGCAGACTTCCTCGGAAAGAAGAATTCGTTCGAACTCCGTTCCGGGAACCTTGTGACAGTTGGCGACGATTCGTCCGGACTTTCTGTGGCGATAGACGACCGCAGTCGAAAAGGTCGCCCAGAAGACGTCCGCCTTCTTCAGAACGCGGGCGAAACGTTTTGCGGCGTCGTTCGCCGTTCGGACGCATTCCGTTCGATTCGGGCCGGAGAAGGATCCGTGATGCCGCCATGAATGCCACAATCCGTCGAATTCGAAGAAGTCGTCATCCGCATATCCGCAGGAAAGCCGTGCAAGCGCGTCGCAGATGGAATACGGGTTGTAAAGAATTCCGTTCGGATTCCGCATTCCGCGCATGCCGCTCTGCAAAAGCGTCGCCGCCAGCTCCTCGGAAAAGCATGATCCGATTGCAGCGAGCGTCCCTTGGGCGCGAATCTTTTCCCGGTCGAACAAGACGCGTACGGGCGTGAATGGAAATGGAGATTTCGGATCCGTCATGATTGTCTTGCCTCCATGACTGCTTTCAATTTGTCCAAAAGGAGCGTATAGCGCGGCTCGCGGACGAAATTGCGGACGGTCATGCCGACCGCCTTGCGCGAACCGACTAGAATCATCAGCTGCTTCGCGCGCGTCATCCCCGTATAGAGGAGATTGCGCTGAAGCATCATGTAATGCTGGGAAAGAAGCGGAAGAACGACGGCTGGAAATTCGCATCCCTGGCTCTTGTGCACGGTGACTGCATATGCCATGACGAGCTGCTCGGCCTCTTCGAAGCCGTATTCGACAAAGAAACGGGAGTCGAATTCCACGCGGAACGTCTCCTGCGAGTAGTCGATCGCGCGCAGCCAGCCCATGTCGCCGTTGAAGACGCCCTTGTCATAATTGTTCTGAATCTGCATGACCTTGTCGCCGACCTTGAAAAGCCCCTTCGCAGTGCGGAACTGCAGCTTTTTCTCCGGATTCAAAAGAGCCTGCAGGCGCTCGTTCATGGCCTGGGCGCCGACGACGCCGCGATTCATCGGACAAAGCAGCTGGATGTCGCGCACGGGATCGAACCCGAAGCGCTTCGGTATCCGGTCCGCGATCATGCGCTCGATCACGTCCGCCGCATCCTCCGCATCGTCCTTTTCAATCCAATAGAAATCCGCAGGCGCATCCTTCGCCCGGCAGGGAAGACGCGGAATCCGCCCTTCCCGCACGTCGTGTGCGGCATGAATGATTCCGCTCCCGTCTCCCTGTCGAAAAATCTTTGTCAAACGGGAAACGGGACAGACGCCGGAGTCGATAAGGTCGTTCAGGACGTTTCCAGGCCCGACCGACGGAAGCTGATCGGGATCGCCGACCAAAACGAGACAAGAGCCGGGACGAATGGCGCGAAACAGCGCGACGGCAAGGAGCAGATCGAGCATGCTTGTTTCGTCCACGACAAAGAGATCATAGGGAAGCGGATTCTTGCGTCCGTAAACGAATTGCGCGCTGACCGGATCCCATTTCAAGAGACGATGAATCGTGAAGGCCTCGATGCCGGTCGCCTCCGTCATTCGTTTCGCGGCGCGCCCCGTGGGAGCGGCAAGCGCGATCCGGAGCTTCGCCAGGCGAGCTCGACGAACGATTTCCGAAACAACCGTCGTCTTGCCGACGCCAGGTCCGCCCGTAATGATGCTCAGCGACGTCTTCGCCGCCTGATCAACCGCGCGCAGCTGCTCTTCGCTGAATCGCGACGCCGCAGGCTGACGAACGAGCGCAAGACGCTGTCCAGCATGTCGAGAAGCGCAAAGAAGGGTTCGGACGAGAAACGGAAGTTCATCCTCGCAACGCAAAAGACCGGGTTCATAGATCATTGCGTCCTCTCCGCCGTCGCGCGCCATGAGGACTGCCGCATGGGCGGCGACCGCCGCATCCAGAGCGCGCTCCGCTTCCGCGACATCGACGTCCAGCAGAGAAGAGAGGAGTTCCGTCAGTTTTCTGCGCGGCATGCAGACATGCCCCGCCGTGCGGGCCTGTCGCAAGGCATATGCGACTCCAGCCGAGAGACGACGCCGATCGCTCTTGCCGATTCCG
>CAZAAM010000099.1:6880-7283 GCA_964483055.1 uncultured Victivallales bacterium | reverse complement strand
TGCGGTCTGGGCGAGCTGATTCTTCCGGAAAACGAGCCTGGCTCTTCCATCATGCCCGGCAAGGTCAATCCAACGCAATGCGAAGCCATGACGATGGTCTGCGTCCAGGCCATCGGACTTGATACGGCGATCGCCGTCGCAGGCTCTCAAGGCAATTTCGAGCTCAACGTCTTCAAGCCGATGATGATTTACGATCTGCTCACGGAATCCCGCCTTCTCGCCGATGCCTGCCGCAGCTTTACGAAATACGCCCTGAAAGGCTTGCAGGCGGATCGAGAGAAGATCGCTTACTTTCTCCGCCGCTCCCTCATGCTCGTTACGGCGCTCAGTCCCTCCATCGGCTACGACAACGCCGCAAAAATCGCTCATTACGCCCATGTTCGCGGCGTCACATTGCGTGAAG
>CAZAAM010000099.1:0-6870 GCA_964483055.1 uncultured Victivallales bacterium | reverse complement strand
TTTCCGCAGAAGAGTTTGACCGCGTCGTCCGTCCGGAAACGATGATCTGATTCGAGCTTCGTCCTCTCTGCCGCGACGTGACAACGGTCGGAGGATTATTCGGCGTCCGTCCGATCCGTATCATGCTGCGTCTGGCTTCGCAAAAGCAGCGATTCCAGCAATGGATCTCCCGCGCGCAGAAGCAGGGCGACGCCTTCTCCGCAGTCGATTTCACGAAGCACGAGCCTGCTTCCGTCTCCGACTCGACCGATTGCGACATCGCCCCGGCCGGCGCGAAGCGCTGCGGGGACGTCCTCAGCGTCCAACGCGCGCCATTCCACGGCAAATTCTGATTTTTTCGCGAGCATTTCCAAATAATCTTTGCCGCGCGCTGTTTCCGTCTGTGAAAAACCTTCCTTTGGAATCAGTCCGACAAGACGCCGTTCATAAATGATGACATCGTTTCGCAGAGCTGAAACCGCATCCAAATGCGTGCGCGGAGGAGGCGGCGCGATCGAATCGCCGCGAAAGAACCCGCATGCCGGCAAAAGGCATGCAAGCGCGCATGCGGGCATGCAAATGACGGCGCGGAGGAGGAATGGAGCGGAGGAAAACGGCGGAGGAAATATTCGCATCCGATTCAGCCCGCGGAGTCCAGTATGACCGTCTTGTTCCATTTCTTGGCGTCGCTCGGATGATGCAGAAGATATAGCGATCCGCGTTCATCAAAGACGAGCAGGGAGCGAATGAATTCCAGCTGGAAGACGCGCAGCGGCCGCCCCGTCGTCTTCGGACGGATTTCCAGGGGGCGAACTGAATCCGAGACCTTTCCCGTCACCGCGTCTAAAACGTCGATTTGGCTTTTGATCAGCTTCGGCGCCACGATCGTCTTTCCATCTCCGGACACCAACGCGTAGCCGACGCCGATCCCATCCAGCTGCAGCTTTATGCCGCCGCGGCAAATCACGCCAGGTCGCCGGTCGTCGGCTGCCGGAGTGACGATCCAGTCGGAATCCGTTCCGAGAAATTGAAGATCGGCAGGATGAAAGCCCGCCGCAAATGATTTTTCATTGCGCAGCTGGTCGTCGGATTTCTTGATGAAGTCGACTCCGTCGCGATCCGCCGCCGCAAGCAGGTCGCCCGGCGCGATCGCCAAAGCCGCTCCCTTCCGGCGCGTGCGAATGATGCGCTTCGATTCGGCAACGCGATTTCCGCGGTACGCCTCGATGTTCTGTTGATCCCGTCTCGTCAGATACAGCATGCGGTCGGAATCCACAAGGAAGGAAGCGATGTCGTCGATTTTCGTCGGAGCGAATTCGCGTTCCTTGCCGGTTTCCAAATCATAGACGGCTATCCCGGACGGCTGCTTCAGGCTTTCCTGCTCTTCGCAAAGAGCCGCAAGGTACTTGGAGCGAGGAAAGAAGCGCATCGCCCGCACCGCGCGATCGAACTCGTGGATCTTCACGACTTCCCATGTATGCGTATTCAAAAGCACGAGGCGCGTCCCGTTCGGTCCGGACGTCTCCCCTGTCGTTTCCGCGAAAGCCGCAAGGCTCGCGTCGGGACTCACCTCGAATGCCGTCGTGCGCACGCCTTCCGCTCCCGTCTCTGTCCGCGCCGGCGTCCAAATCGTTAAAAACTCCGGATCCGGGGGAAACAGAGCCGCCAGCGAATCGCTCGGCACATCCGAATAGATCGGGATTGGCTGACGCCGCGACGACTGCTTGAGCCCCGCTTCAAGCGGGCGCGCAGGCATGCCCGCGCGTTCGATCTTCCGCACGTTGGAACGATCAACTTTGATTTCGGGAAGAACCTCTTTTTTCTGATAGGGGGCGCTCCCAGTCGGATTCAAGGAAATCAACGGCGGAGTCTGTCCGGAAAGCGCCGTTCCGGCCAGAAACAGCGCGCCGCAGACTGTGATCAGACGAACAGCGGTCTTCATCGGCTATGCCCCCTTTGCTTTGGATTAAACGGTGAACAGCCATCCATGCTCGTCGGGCAATTCGCCGTGCTGAATTCCGACAAGACGATCATACAGCTTCCTCGAAACAGGTCCGCATTCATGACCGTATTCGATCACCTCGCCACGGATGGTGACCGACGAAATCGGCGTAATGACGACGGCCGTGCCGCAGGCGTCCACTTCTGCGAAGTCGCGCAGCTCCTGCCATTCGATCTTCCGCTTCTCCACGGGAATGCCAAGATCGCGCGCCATCTGCATCAGAGACATGTTCGTCACGCTCGGAAGAATGCTCGGCGAATCGCTCGTCACATACTTCCCGTCCTTCGTGATTGCGAGAAAATTGCTCGTCCCGAACTCGTCGATATACTTGTGTTCGCGCGGATCGAGGAACAGCGGAATCGGATAGCCCGCCTCCTTCGCCACCTTCGCCGGCATCAGGCTCGCTCCATAGTTGCCGCCCACCTTGTACGCGCCCATGCCCTTCGGCGCCGCGCGATCATAGTCTTCCATCACCAGCGCCGGAACGCCCTTAAGGCCTTCCTTATAGTACTTTCCGACCGGCGTCACCAAAATCAGAAACGTGAACTCCTTCGCCGGCGCCACGCCGATCTGCGGTCCGGTTCCGATGAACAGCGGGCGGATGTAGAGCGATCCCCCCGTTCCATAGGGCGGCACGTAATCGATGTTGTCCGACACGACGCGCCGGATCGCATCCATGTACATTTCTTCCGGAATCTCAGGTTCAAGAAGCGCATGTCCGGTTCGGTTCATGCGGGCGATGTTCTCCTGCGGGCGGAAGACGCGAACCTTGCCGTCCTTGCACTGGAACGCCTTCATCCCTTCGAAACACTGCTGACCGTAATGCAGACAGCAGGCGGCGATGCTCATCGTAATCGTCGGTTCCGTCTTCAGAACGCCGCCGTCCCACTTCCCGTCTTTCCATGTATAAACGATATGCGACCGCGTCGGCAGATAGCCGAAGTCAAGCTTGTCCCATTCAATATCGGTTCTCGTCGGATGAGGGTATTCCATTGTTCATGACTCCATCTGTTGAATTTCGGGCTTGCGTCCCCCGTTTTTTCAGGCGTTGCTCTATAAAATTTACACGTTTTTGCCTGATAGTCAATTTTTTTCCTGAAAATCTATTGATTTTTCCTTCTTTTATTGTAAATTGTATCCATAAGCTGTTTTCTATATCCGTCAACTTTAACGGCCAAAAAGGTGTTTTATGAAATTTTCACGCGTTCTCTTCGCCGGCTTCCTCGCCATTGGCGCCCTTGTGTTCGCCCCTGCGTGCGGGATCTTTGAAGACTCCTCTGACGACGGTCTCAGCCCGTATTTCGATCCCAATGGCAACCAGCTTCCTGCGCAGGAGCCGATCCCGGGTCAACGCAGCTACGGCCAGGATGCAGCCTTGCAGGGCGGTCTTGCCGGCGGCGCGCTCGCCGGTCCTCAGGATGGCGCATACAGCGGAGCCGGAGCATGGGGCGCGGAAGATTTGAATGCATATCCCGGCGGCATGGGTCCGCGCATTCAGGGTGTTGACTTCGCTCCGGTCTACTATCCGTTCGATCGCTTCGACATCGCTCAGTCTGAATATCAGAAGATCCAAATGGTCGCCGAATATCTCCTCTCGAATCCAGGTTCCGGAATCGTCATCGAAGGCAAGTGCGACGATCGAGGCACGGCGGAATACAACCGCGCACTCGGCGAACGTCGCGCGCTCGCCGCCAAGGAAATGCTCCTCCAGTACGGCATCGAGGACGAACGCATCGCCACGGTCAGCTACGGCAAGGAGCGTCCTGCCGTCTCCGGCGCCGGAGAGGACGTTTGGAGCCGCAACCGTCGCGCGGAATTCGTCCCCGTTCAAATGAGACGGTGATCACGCCCCCAGCTTGAAGCTCAGGCCCGCGTCCCTGCGGGCCTTTTTTTCGAAACAGGCTCTATGAACGACGAACCGACAAACAACGGCGCGACGCCGCAGACGGAATTCACGGAACGCACCTTCCGCATGGAGCTTTCCTTCGATGGAACCGCATATCACGGCTGGCAGCGCCAGAACAACGGAATCACGGTTCAGCAGGTCGTCGAAGACAAGCTTTTCAAGCTCTTCGGCGAACGCGCTCTTATCCGCATCCAAGGCAGCAGCCGCACCGATGCCGGCGTGCACGCGCTCGGCATGGTCTGCTCCTTTCGCGCTCCGCCGTCTCCCTACATCCCGGACTGGAAGCTTCAAAAGGCTCTGAATCGTCTCTTGCCCAGCGACATCCGCATCCGTTCCGCTGAGATCGTCCCCGATTCCTTCAATGCCCGTTTTTCCGCCAAGGCGAAATCCTATGTCTACGTCATCAACACCGGCGACGACAATCCTTTCGTCAATCGCTACGCCTGGCGCATGCGCGACATGACCGAGCTCGACGCTCTGCGCGAAGCCGTCCGCTTCGTCGTCGGCGAACACGACTTTTCCACCTTCACCGTCGAACGAGGAAAGATCGACGATCCCGTCCGTCGAATTCTCCGCGCGGAAATCGTCGAATTCGGCCCGCTCGTCTGCTTTTATGTCCTCGGCAATGGATTCCTTTACAAGATGGTGCGCAGCATCGTCGGCGCGCTCATGTTCGTCGGACGCGGGCGCATGTCCCCTGAAGAGTTCCGTGACGCCCTGCTCGCCTGCGACCGTGCAAAATGCAAGGATACGGCTCCCGCCTGCGGTCTCTTTCTGAAAAAAGTCTTTTACGAGGACGGCGCATGGGAGGACGATCTCCCGGACAAGCCGCCCTTCTGGACCATGTGACGCAGCCGCGCCTCCCATGTGAAGCGAATGATTTCGGAGGAGCTCAATCCTGCCGATTTCTGGCAATTTCCTCCGCGAAGTGACATGCGCAGAACCGGCCTTCCCCGATCTCTCGCAACGTCGGCTCTTCCGCCGCGCAACGACCTTGCGCGAACGGGCAGCGCGTATGAAAGCGGCAGCCGGATGGCGGATTCAGGGGCGACGGAACGTCTCCATGGAGCGCGATTCGCGCGCCTCTCCTTGCCGGAGTCAGACGCGGCACGCTGGAAATCAATGCCTGCGTATAGGGATGCAGGGGCTTTCCGCACAAGGAGCGAGACGGTCCGGATTCCACGATCTTTCCCAAATACATCACCATGATGCGCCGGCTGATGTGTTCCACCACCGCCAGATCGTGCGCAATGAAAAGAAATGAAACCTGCGTCCGCGCCTGAATGTCCTGCAGCAGATTCACGATTTGCGCCTGCACGCTTACGTCCAGAGCCGACACCGGCTCGTCTGCGATGATGAATCGCGGATTCACCGCAAGCGCGCGCGCGATTCCGATTCTTTGCCGCTGTCCGCCGCTGAACTGATGCGGATGTCGCAACGCATGTTCGGGATTCAAGCCAACCATCGCTAGAAGTTCCGCAACGCGCGCCGATCTCTCATCCTTGTTCAGCTTCGTGTGCAGCTTCAAGGCCTCTTCCAGCGTGGAAAATACGCTCATGCGAGGATTGAGGGAGCCGTAGGGATCCTGAAAGATCATTTGGAACGCGCCGCGTTTCCGCCTCAACGCCTCGCCTTGGATTTCCGTCAGATCCTCTCCCTCCAGCAGGATTCTGCCCGCCGTCGGCGCCTCCAGACGCAGCAGCAGGCGCGCCAGCGTGCTTTTTCCGCACCCGCTCTCTCCGACGAGTCCGAGCGTTTCCCCTCGCTCCAGAACGAACGACACGTCATCCACGGCGCGAACGAGCGCCGGCTTGCGGAAAAGTCCGCGTGCGACTGGATAATGCTTCTTGAGTCCGCGTGCCTCCAATATCGGCATGCCTATCGCTCCTCTCCCTTCAGAACCGACTGAGTCTCCTTCAGAAGCGCGTCCACGCGCGAATCCTCCGGCAGAAGCGTCCGCACCGTTTCATAGATTTTTTTCTCGCGCGCAATTCGGCGCGTCGCCGCAAAGTTCAGATCGTGCGCCCAGCCGAAGATCGCAAGCTTGAAGTCGTTGACGTTTTGCAGATCCGCGTACCGCACCGACCCGTGCATCGCCTGCGATAGGATGCCTTCGTGAATCTCAGGCGTGTCGGGCAGATCCAAACGCATGGTCGGATCGTCGCATCGCCCGGAGAAGAAGCGAATCAGAAGGCAGAGAATCGCGAGCTTGTCCGCATCCCGCGTCATTTGCGCGACAGGAAGAAATTCTGCAGGAAAATCCTGCGGAATTGCGATCTTGTTATGAACGCGAACCGCCTCGGCGATGCAGACCCTCTCGATCTCCGGCAATCCGGAAAGAAAATCCTTTTCCTCCAAAAGCTCCGCGCTCCGATTCCCGTGATCGAACGATGCCGCATCTAGAAACGTCTTGTGCTTTTCATACTGCTCGAAGCGTGAAACGTCGTGAAACAGTCCCGCCGTCAGAAACAGCGAACGCTCTCTTTCCGGACAGCCGCCCTCGCCATCGCAGATGAGCTCGACAAAGCGGCAGACCTCGAACGTGTGCTGGAGCTTCAGCCGCATGGGAAGCGGAAGAATCCCGTCAGACGCGTGAAACGTCCGCACATAGGCGAGAAAGCTCTCCTTTTCTCTCTGGAATTCCGGCGTTCCCGCATCCTCTGCGATGAGCTCCGGCTCAAAGCCCGCATTCATTTCGCGTATTCCACCGACCGTGTTTCACGAATCACTGTCACGCGGATCTGTCCAGGATACGTCATGTCGCGCTCGATGCGCGCGCAGATGTCCCGCGCAAGCAATTGAGCCTGACCTTCGCTGACTTTCTCCGGCTCCACGACGATGCGAATTTCGCGTCCAGCCTGCAGCGCATAACAGGTTTCCACTCCGGCGAATTCCTTCGCTATGGATTCCAGCTGCTCCAGACGCTTCAGGTATAGCTCCGTCGTTTCGCTGCGTGCGCCCGGACGCGAAGCGCTCAGCGCAT
>CAZAAM010000098.1:0-7368 GCA_964483055.1 uncultured Victivallales bacterium | reverse complement strand
TTTCGTTGTGGGCAACGAAGTCGGGTTCGCAAAGGATGTCGAGCATGACGGGCTTACCGCCTCCGACAAGAGCGAAAGCCTTGCCTTCCTTGGTGGCGCGATCGGAACGGCGGACGCTCTTGGCGATGCCGGCCTTGCGGAGATAGTCGACGGCGGCTTCAATGTCGCCGCCGCATTCGACGAGCGCCTTCTTGCACTCGCCCATTCCGGCGTCGGTTTTATCGCGGAGTTCCTTGACAAGCTGCGGCGTGATAGCGGCCATGATTACTTTTCCTCCTGAGCAACAATGTCCTTCTTGTCGAGATCGGCAAGAGAATCGATTTCCTTGGCAGGCTTCTTGGGAGCCTCTTCCTTCTTGGCGGCGTCGTCTTTCTTCGGCGCGGGCGCGGAAGCCTTGCGCTGAGCGGCCTTGGCTTTGCGTTCAGCCTCTTCCTTCGCATTCTTCTCCGCGCGCTCGGCCTCTTCCTTCGCCTTTTCCTCGGCGGCCTTCACGCGATAGAGCTCCAAGGCGTCCTTAGTGGCTTCTACGAGCGTGTCCATGATGATTTTGATGGATTTGACCGCATCGTCGTTGGCGGCGATCGGGTAGGCGATGTTTTCCGGATTTCCGTTGGTGTCGACGATTGCGACGACCGGGATGTTGAGCTTATTGGCTTCCTTGACGGCGATTTCGTCATGGCAGACGTCGACGAGAACGACCACGTCCGGAAGCTTCTTCATATCGGCGATGCCGTCGAGATCGCGATGAAGCTTCATGCTGTCGCGCTGAATCTTGGCGATCTCCTTCTTCTTAAGCGGGGAGTTTTCGACGTCGGCGACGATCTCGTCGTATTCGTGCATCTTCTTGACGGACTTGCGGATCGTCTCGATGTTGGTGAGCGTGCCGCCCATCCAGCGTTCGGCCATGTAGAACATGCCGGTGGCTTCTGCGGCTTCGCGGACGATCTGCTGCGCCTGGCGCTTCGTTCCGACGAAAAGGATGTTGGCGCCCTTCATGGTCTCGCGCTGCAGGAAGTTGCAGGCGTCGCCGATCTGGCGGATGGTTTTGGTGAGGTCGATGATGGAGATTCCGTTCTTCGCCCCGTAGACGTAGTTCTTCATTTTCGGATTCCAGCGCTTGGTCTGGTGACCGAAGTGGCACCCTGCTTCCAGCAGGTCTTTGACTGTGATGGCCATGCGAGCCGCCTTTCTGTTTGCGACGCCTTTTTCGCGGGATCGGCTGCGAGCCGCCGCCTTGTCAAGACATCCGTTTGTTCGTTCGTCCTGCGCGCCTTTCCGTCCTGAATCGAAGCGGAATTGCGACATCGAAAGCGAATCGAAGCGCGCGCGCCGGAAGACAATTTCATTACTATAGCGCCGACCTGCCGATTTTTCAATGCCGTTTGACAAAGAAAAGAGCGGAGAGGCGCAATCGCAATAAAAAGGCCGCAAAAAAACTCATGCCCGCGCCTTGCAATCGCGCTCGTGCGGGGCTATATTGCGACAAGAACACTGACAGGAGTACTCATCATGTCTCATACCATGCAGCCGAAGGTATTCGAAATTACGAAGCTCGGAGAATGCCGCATTAAATCTCCTTTGTACGACACTGGATTTCATTTTCACCGCGACGACGAATCCGTCATGCTGGAACGCGACTACAACGTTCTGAAGGCCGCCGTTGAAAAGGACGGATTCGTTCCCGTCTTCGAGCGCGCCGGAGCTCGCAAGATGATCTTTCACGATCCTCGATGGAGCAAGGCCGCGATTCTGACGGCCGGAGGACTCTGTCCCGGACTGAACAGCGTCATCAAGGGCATCACGCTCACTCTGAAGCAGATCTATGGCGTTCCGATGGTCTACGGCATTCCTTACGGCTACGAAGGCCTGAATCCGGATTTCGGCCACACTCCGCGCGTCCTGACGGAAGAAATCGTGGACAACATTCACGAGGACGGCGGAACGATCATCGGCTCTTCGCGCGGACAGCAGGATCCCGTGAAGATGCTGGAGACGCTTGTGCGCATGGATGTGAACATGCTGTTCTGCATCGGCGGCGACGGCACGTTGCGCTGCGCGCATGAAATCGCCGTGGAGGCGCAGCGTCAGAAGTTGAATATCAGCGTGATCGGCATTCCGAAGACGATCGACAACGACATCTGCTTCATGGACCGCACGTTCGGCTTCGAAACGGCGGTCTATGCTACGAACTCAGTCATCACGGCCGCGCACAACGAGGCGAACGGAGCGATGAACGGAGTCGGCTTGATTCACGTCATGGGACGCGACAGCGGATTCATTGCAGCCTATGCGTCGCTGGCGAACACGCAAGTGAACTTCTGCCTTGTTCCGGAGGTCAAATTCAATTTGGAATCCGGTCCGAGCGCCTTGCTTCCTGTGCTGTTTGATCGCCTCAAGCGCCGTCGGCATGCCGTGATCGTCGTCGCGGAGGGCGCGGGACAGGACCTCATCTCCGGGGAGCGCGAGCGCGACAAGTCCGGCAACATTCTGCATAAGAACATCGGACTCTTTCTCAAGAGCGAAATTCAGAAGTATGCGAACAAGACCGGCATGGAAGTGAATGTCAAATACTTTGATCCGTCGTATCAGATCCGCGCGATTCCGGCCATCGGAACCGACGCCGTCTTCTGCTTCCTTCTGGCGCAGAACGCGGTGCACGCGGCCTTCGCCGGCCGGACTGACACGGTCATCGGACACTGGAGCGACGCGTTTACGCACGTTCCGATTCCGCTCGCAGTCTCTGAGCGCAAGAAGATCAACCCAAGCGGCTCTCTCTGGCATGGCGTCCGGCTGAGAACCTGGCATTGACATCGGAGGGCGCATGTCGTATCAGGTCATCGCGCGCAAATGGCGTCCGCAACGCTTTTCCGACATGGTCGGACAAGCGCACATCGCTCGCACGCTCCGAAATGAAATCGTTTCCGGACGCATCGGTCACGCCTATCTGTTCGTCGGTCCGCGCGGCATCGGAAAGACGACGATCGCCCGCATCTTTGCCAAGGCTCTGAACTGCTTGAACCCCAAGGACGGCGAACCGTGTTGCGAATGCGAGTCCTGCCGTTCGATCATGGACGGAACGAACGTGGACGTCATCGAGATCGACGCCGCGACGCACACGCAGGTGGACAAGGCTCGCGAACTCTGCGAAGACGTGCTGCATCTTCCCATCCATTCCAAGTATAAGATCTACATCATCGACGAAGTCCACATGCTCTCCAAGAGCGCATGGAACGCGTTGTTGAAAATGATCGAAGAACCGCCTGCGCATGCGAAGTTCATCTTTGCGACGACCGAGGTCAACAAGGTCCTCCCGACGGTCATCAGCCGCTGCCAGCGCTTCGACCTGCGGCGAATTCCGACGGCGGACATCGCCGGTCGTCTTCGCATGATCGCCGATTCCGAACATGTGAAGATTTCCGACGAGGCGATCTACGTGATCGCGCAGGCGGCGGACGGCGGCATGCGCGACGCGCAATCGCTCCTCGATCAGATGATCTCCTTCTTCGGAAACGGAGGGCAGGGCATTACGGAGCGACAGGCGCTCGACCTCTTCGGCTTGGCGGCGCCGACGGAAACGGAAGCGTTGCTTCGCGCCATTCTGACGAACGATCGCGCGTCCGTCGTCACGGCGATTCATCATTTCGCGGAGAATGGAAAGAATCTGGAGCTTCTGTTCGAGGAAACGATCGCATGGCTGCGCGGCGTTCTTTTGTGCCGCATCGTCGCAGATGCGTCCAGCGTTTTGAATGAAACCCCGGAAAAGCTGAACGCGTTTCGCCGTCTTGCGGATCTGGCGTCGCCGCCGTCCGTGCAACGTCTTTTGGAGACGCTGTCGAGTTCCGGCTATCTGTTGCGCGAATCCATCAACAAGCAGGTTTTCCTTGAATCGGCGCTTTTAAAAGCCATGCGCATCGCGCATGCGCCGCAGATCTCTGATCTTATCGCACGCCTCAATCAAATTCGCTCGGAGGGCGAATTGAACGCGCTCGGATCCGTCGTGCCGTTGTACGAGCTTCCATCCGGCATGACCGTGACAAAGCAGGGAAATCGGTTTGCGCCGACCGAAGCGCCCGCTCCGGCGCAGCCTGAAACGCCTGCATCCGCTCCAGAGTCCGTTTCATCTCCCGATCCTGCTTCCGCTCCGTCTTCGAAATCTGCGCTGGACTCGCCTGCATCCGCTTCCAGCCCGCAGCCGGATTCGTCTTTTGCGCCGAAATCGAAGCCTGAACAGATTCACGCCGCGAAGCCGCGGATGGTTTCCGAATCGACGCCTTGCGAAGAACCGGAGCAGGCGACCGCCCCGTCCGCGAACCGGGATTCGAATTCGCAGCAGGAAATCGAGATCGACGAAGAAGATCCCGGCGAAGAGCAGCCGGTCGTGCAGACGGATATGGACGCATCGGCGATCGACGAATCTCTTCCCGAATACGAAACGGCGCGCGCGGAGGCGGCCAGGGCGGAAGCCTCGCGCGATCCGCTGGTACGGAAGGCGATCGATGTCTTTGACGGAACGTTGAAGGACGCCTATCAATTGTAAAACGACTCAACCATCAAGTTACGGAGGCGACTATGAGCAATCCTCTGAATCTCTCGATCAACCGTCAGATGTGCTTCCGCTGCGGCGTTTGCACGCAGGAATGCGCGTTCAATGTCCTGGGTTCGGATGAAGAAGGAGTCCCGACCGTTCTGGAGGGCGGCGAAGAACGTTGCGTCCGCTGCCAGCATTGCCTGCTCGCCTGTCCCCGCGGCGCGCTCAGCATTTTAGGCGTGGAGCCGGCGCTTTGCGAGGACAGCGGAGGAAAGCCGTCCTACGAGCAGGTTCTTCAGTTGCTCAAGAACCGTCGTTCGATTCGCCACTTCCAAAAATTCAGCGTTGAGCCGCAGACGATCGACGAGCTGATGGACGCGATGAAATACGTCCCGACCGGGCGGAACGATCATCGCTTGAACTTTTCAGTTCTTTCAGACAAGGGAATGCGAGAATTCGTCAAGGGATTCTATGCAGCGCTGCAAGAGGTCGTGGAGACGAAGCAGGTTCCCGAGGAGCAGGTCGGCCGCATCCAGTCTCTGCTCGACGCCCATGCGAAGAAGCTCGATCCGGTCTTTCGCAAGGCTCCGCACATGCTGTTCGTCTCCGAGCCGGAGGACGCGCCGTGCACAGACGCCGATCCGGCGATCGCATTGTCATACTTCGAACTGCTTGCAAACGCGAAGGGAATCGGCACCTGTTGGTGCGGGATGGCGACATATCTGCTCCGCGACGCGATCCCCGCGCTGTATCCATTTATCGTGCCGCCGGGATACAAGCCCGGATATGCGATGCTGTTCGGATATCCGCAGAGCGAATTCTTCCGTTTGCCCAAACCTCTTCCCGTTCGCGTGGAAAAAGTCTGACGCAGCAGGACGCCTTCCCCTTTTCGATGATCGAGGCGCGCGCCGCCTGTCCGACAAAGGCAGCGCGTGTATTCGATCGTTCTCCATGCCTGCGCGCGACGCCGGAGATCGAGGCAGACACGCTTTCCGACGAGCCGTCGCATCCCTCCTCGCTTCGTGACTGAGCGCGATGCTGAAGGAGCGAGCGCCTTTTCAGGTCATTCGCATCTCTTTCCTTCGGGGCCTTTCTATTCTTCTCTCCCTACGCGCACATGACGAAACAGCGCTCCTGCTTCTCCCCCTCAAAACAGCCTGATTCTCCATCCCTGCGCGCGCATGACGAAACAACATGCGGAAAAGGGAAGGACAGGAACGCTGCGCCGTCAGCCGAATTCGAACACGTTCGCTTCTTCTCCGTCCCGCCCTGAATGCTTTCTGCCTCCCGTGCGGCGCATCCCGCGCGAATGCCGATTTCGGGGGCTTTCCAATGTCCTCCGACTAGGAATCGTTGGATTCGGCGCGATTTTTTTCCGAAAAAGCCAGATGGCGGGAATTTGCAAAAATCGGAAAAAGGAAGTATATTTCCCGCATTGCTTTCAGGAGAAGGAACCAAAGAGACATGCCCGATACCCCGAATGAAGAGCCGTCCATCGTTTCTCCGGGCGGCGACTATAACGAAACTTCGATTCAGACGCTGGATGCATTGGCGCATATCCGCCAGAGGCCCGGCATGTATATCGGGCGCATGGGCGACGGATCGCATCCGGACGATGGCATATACGTGATGTTCAAGGAGGTCGTGGACAACTCCGTGGACGAATTCATCATGGGATGCGGCCGCCGGATCGATATTGCCATCGACGACCGTTCCTTCACTGTGCGCGACTATGGACGAGGCATTCCGCTCGGCAAGCTGGTCGAGTGCGTTTCCAAAATCAATACGGGCGGCAAGTTCAACAAGGACGGCTATGTGTTCAGCGTGGGCATGAACGGCGTCGGCACGAAGGCGGTCAACGCCCTTTCCAGCCGCTTTGTCGTCACTTCCTGGCGCGACGGCCGCCGTCGCAGAGCGGTGTTCGGGCGCGGCGTTCTGCAGGAAGACGAGGAGATCGACGCGCCAGGCGAACGCAGCGGAACAATGATCGAATTCACGCCGGACGAGACGCTGTTTCCCAATTATTCGATCCGCTTGGAAGAAGTGGAGAAGCGTCTTTGGATGTACGCCTATCTGAACAGCGGACTTTCGCTGTATCTGAACAACCAGCGCTATTATTCCCGGCATGGGCTGATGGATCTTGTTTCGTCGCGTCTCGACGAAGGGGCGAGCCTGTATCCGGTCGTGCATTACAAGGACTCCACTCTGGAGTTCGCCTTCTGCCATACGAGGGACGCAGGGGAGCGCTACTTTTCCTTCGTCAACGGACAGTATACGAGCGATGGGGGAACGCATCTTTCCGCATTCAAGGGCGGGCTGACGCGCGCCGTGAACGAACATTTCGGGCGCGACTTCGAGCCGCGAGACATTCGGGACGGCATTCTCGGCACGATTGCGGTGAAGATCGAGGAGCCGCTTTTCGAATCGCAGACGAAGAACAAGCTCGGCAACACGGATGTGCGCGGCTGGATCGAAAGCACGGTCAAGCAGGCGGTGATCGACTTCATGCTGAAGCATCCGGAGGACGCAGAGACGCTGTTGGAGAAGATTCGGCGCAACGAGCAGGTGCGCAAGGAGATTCAGAAGGTTCAGAAGCAGAGCAGTCCCATGGCGAAGCGCCTGAGCCTGCGCAACAGCAAGCTGAAGGATTGTCGGCATCATTTCGGAGACCGGAGCAAATACGCCGATCAGACGATGATCTTTCTGACCGAAGGAGACTCCGCCGCATCGTCCATCATCAAGACGCGGAATCCGGAATATCAAGCCGTGTTCGCATTGCGCGGCAAGCCCCTGAACTGCTTCGACCGGAAGCTGGACACGATCTATACGAACGAAGAGCT
>CAZAAM010000097.1:0-7490 GCA_964483055.1 uncultured Victivallales bacterium | reverse complement strand
TATTGACAACCCCTTGTTTTTGTGGTGTGAAAAATGGGGGGACTTCTGAATAAGGCTGTTTAACGTGCTTTAAGGCATTTTAAGCTCAAACAGCAACGTGTTTATGCGACATCGCAACCATATTCACCTCGCTTGGAACGTCCTGTCAGTCCGTCGCACTCCCCTCAAAAATATGAATTGGTGTTGATTTTGGGGGGAGTTGCGATATGGATCATGCGTTGTTGTTCTTTTTTCCCTGGCATGAACTTCATCCGATGCGAATCGGCGCAACGGCAGCGAAGACCGCCAAGCAAGGTCGATGCAAGGAGATGAAAAAAAGCCAGTCGAACGACTGGCTGGAAATCATTGGTAGCGGGGAGTGGAATCGAACCACTGGCCTCCAGGTTATGAGCCTGACGAGCTACCTCTGCTCTACCCCGCAATATTTCTGAAAACTCTATACTATAGCATGAATATTAAAAAATTGCAAGCGAGCTTGCAAAAAAAAGACAAAAAACAACTCCAAATATCTCAATGTCTGGAATCGATTTTCTTTTTTTTAAAAAAATCCGACATGAAATTTTTAAAAATATGACCCGCGAGCCTCCGCGTTCGACTTTTCAAGGCGACGGCATGCCAATCAGATGATCGTATATCCCCCGTCCGCGACGACGACCGCCCCGCGCATGTATGCGGACTCGTCGTCTGCAAGAAAACGGACGACGTTCGCGATCTCTTCAGGGCGTCCGAAGCGCTTCATCGGCTGGAGCGAGAGAAAGGACTCCATGGCTTCCGCCTCATCGCCTGTATCGCGCGCGCCTTCGTGAAGCCCCGGCGTATCCGTCGTGCCTGGAGCTACGGCATTGACCCGGATCCCAAGAGGCATCAGAGCGATCGCGGCGGCGCGAGTCATCGACGAGATCGCGCCCTTGCTGGCGTGATAGGCGAAATAGCCGGGCGATCCGACAAAAGCGAACGTGGAGGAGAAATTGACGATAGAGCCGCGGATCCCTTTCTCAGACATGAGCCGGGCAGCTTCGCGCATGAAAAGGAACGCTCCGCGGACGTTGACATTCATGACTGCATCGAACTCCTCCGCGCTTGTCTCCAGCAACGGCTTGTTAAGCTGCCATGCCGCATCGTTCACAAGAATGTCGATTCTCCCGAAGGTCCGCTCGATGAAATTCATCGTTGCAAGAACGTCGGCTTCCTTCGCCACGTCGCAACGGCAAAATTCGGTTCGCTCCAGTTCTCCGGCAAGTCGGGCGCCGCGCTTCTCGTCGACATCTGCGATCACGACATTCGCGCCGTCCGCGGAGAAGCGGCGAACGATCGCCTCGCCAATGCCGTTCGCTCCGCCTGTGACGATGGCGACTTTTCCATGCAGGGAATTCATGAAAGGAGGATCTTCATCGATTGACATTGAATCTTTCGGGCGGTGCGCAGGGAGTTCCTCATCGCGCAGGACAGAGACGAATCGCCGCAAGGCGGCATGCGATACGGGCGAAGCAATGCGCGCTTCGCACATCGACATGAAGCCGGCTCTCGGATTCGAACCGAGGACCGACGGTTTACAAAACCGTAGCTCTACCGCTGAGCTAAGCCGGCGCGAATGCGACGATTCGATTAATATGGCACAAATTTCGGCAATGTCAAATGAAACGCACTTTCTTTTTCGGAAAAAGACGATATAGTAAATGCATGAAAACGCAAGAATCGACATCGCTGATCCTCATCGCCGATACGCATCTGCTCCCAGAGGCGAATTCGCCGGAATTCTTTTCGACGTTGGCGCGTCTGCACGCCCTGCCCCGCGAGTGCGGCGTGGTCTTTCTGGGCGACGTCTTCGACATGTGGATCGCCCTTCCGGGCTATGAAACGGACGCGCACAGAACCTTCCTCGCCTGGTGCCGGGAGGAAAGGAAGCGCCGGACGATCGTCTTTCTGGAAGGCAACCACGAATTCTTCGTTTCGTTGACGCATGCGGACGCCTTCACGTTCGCGGGCGACGGCGAATGGCGGCTCGGCGATTTTCTTGCGACGCACGGAGACTTGATCAACCGGCGGGACTGGAAGTACAGGCTTCTGCGCTTCGGCGTGCGAAATCTGTTCGCAAGAACCCTGCTGCGTCTGGGAGGACGCCTTGGAATCGGACCGCGCATCGTTCGCGGAATCCGTGAAGGACTGCGGAAAACGAACCTGCGGCACAAGAAGGACTTCCCCGCCGACTTGGCGAAGCGCTGGCTTCTCTCGCTGCCGCCCGGCTCTTTCGTCGCGGTCGGACATTTCCACCGCGCGGAACGAATTCAGGCGGACGGACGCACCTTGGAAGCAATTCCGGCGTGCGAGCCGGACGGAACGGGAATCATGACATGGCGGCCGGACGCTCCGGTCTGCCGACAATGGAACGAACTATGAAACAAAACGATTGCAACAAGGACGAACGCGATTGCACGACCGCGCCGTCGGACGCGACGAACGAAAGCATGCCGCGACGCATCATGTATCCAGGCAGCTTCGATCCGGTCACGAACGGACATCTGGACGTCATTCGGCGCGCAGGAAAAATCTTCGACGAAGTGCTGGTCGCCGTAGGAAGAAACTCGGAAAAGAACCCTTGGTTCACCATTGACGAACGGCTTGAGATTCTGAACGCCGTCTGCGCCGACCTTCCTTTTGTCAAGGTGATCACCTTCGACGGACTTCTCGTCGACGCCGTGCGACGTTTGCATGTGCGAGCCGTAATCCGCGGTCTCCGCGCCGTCTCCGACTTTGAATTCGAATTCCAGATGGCGCTGATGAATCGCGAACTGAACGGAGACTGCGAAACCCTGTTCCTGATGCCGAGTCCGCGCTTCTCCTATGTCAGTTCCCGCATGATACGCGAAATCGCCCAAGGCGGCGGAGACGTCTCCCCCTTCGTTCCCGAACTTGCGAAACGCGCGATCGAAAGGAAGATGAGGCCATGATCAAAATCAATACCGCCCACATTCTCCCGGACGCTCCGTATGAACTCAAGGGAGAGGAATCCTCCGATATTTTGGAGTTGGAATCCAGCGAACAGCTCCCGTTGAAGCCCGGCAAAAGCATTCGCTACGACCTCTCCGCCTCTCTCGCCGGAAACGACCTCGTCGTCAACGGCTCCGCAGAATTCGACCTTGACACCGTTTGCGCGCGTTGCATGACGCCCATCCGGCGCATGATTCAAGCCTCAGGCATTTGCATCTACCGGTCCGATGCCCGCGACAAGGAAATCGATCTCACGGATGACGTGCGCGAAGAACTTCTGCTGGCGCTGCCCGCCTATTTCCATTGCTCCGAGGATTGCAAGGGGATCTGTCCCCGCTGCGGCGCGGATCTCAACCGCGAGCCGTGCCAATGTCCGCAAAACGGCGACGACGATGCGAACGATGCGAACGGCGACTCCCCTTGGAAGGCGTTGGACAGCTTGAAGCTTGACTGAGCGCATCCGGCAAAAGCAAGTTTCGCTTCGCGAATGCAAACGGAAAATGCCGCGCAGTCGCGAATCCGACTTTCCCGTTCATTGTCTCCCCTGGCTCGGTGCGACGGATTTCTCATCTCGCAGAATTCGGTTTCCGCCGTGACTCGTCAGGACCGCTCGCTGTTTTACATCATTTGGCTGGCATGACGCATTGAATTCCATGAGCTGACAGCGCATAATATCTTGCAAGTGCAGGAATTCTCGACGGCAAACGATCCGCGTTCGGCGCAAGCCGGCATCCTTTGCGGATGCTCCGCAAGGCGTTTTCAGCATCCGCAGCCGCCGAAGTCGACGAATCTCGTGAAATAAGCGGCAAGCATATTCTTGCGGACCTTGTTCCTTCCGGTCAGGGGCTGTGACAAGATCGTCGCATCCGGCATCTCTGTCCGGCGCGCGCGAAACAATTTGGATACGAACTCTTTTTTATCGGTATGACCGAAAGAAAATTTCTTGTTCATGACATCGAAACAAGATTTCAATCGACCTTGCAACCATCTTTTCGACAGGCGTTTCATCGAGTTCCGCCAGCCGCGGCAAGCGGAACAGCCGATTGCGCTTTTCGAAGCGACTCCCTTTCTGCATTGATTTTCATGCGGCATCGTCTTTGTTCGACGCGCCAGGGATTTCAACATTCGATCCTGCAAGCCGCAGGAGAGCCTCTCAGGCGGAGAACAACTTTTTCGTCCTCACGCATCGGATTTCGCGCGGATTTTATAAAATATGGATCCTGAGGGATTTGAACCCACGACCAAGTGATTATGAGTCACCTGCTCTGACCGCTGAGCTAAGGATCCATGCGAATGCAAGCAAATGAAACTGTTGCGCGACGCCTGCGCATGCGGGCGCATCGACCTGGCGAGACGAAGCGCGCGACGCTTCGCGGCAAACGTCGCCAGCGTCGGACTGTCTGGCGTCTCGCGATCGGCTCAGACCGTCATGATCTCCTGTTCCTTCTCGGCGGCGACGACATCCAGAGTCTTGATGTAGTTGTCCGTCATCTTCTGGATCTTGTCGAGAAGAGTCTTCAGATCGTCTTCGCTGATTTCGGAGTTCTTCTGAGCCTTCTTTGCGATTTCATTGGCGTCGCGTCGCGCATTGCGAACGGCGACCTTGCCCTCTTCCGCCCGCGCCTTCACCTGCTTGCAGAGCTGCTGACGGCGTTCTCCGGAAAGCGGCGGAATGGGCAGACGGATGATCTTGCCGTCATTGAGAGGCGTGATGCCGATGCCCGAATTAATGATCGCAGTCTCAATGGCCTTGAGCGCGGTCTTGTCCCACGGCTGAATGCAGACGGTGCGGGCGTCGGGAGTGGAAAGGCCGGCAAGATCGCGAAGACGCGTCTGAGAGCCATAATATTCCACCATGATGGATTCGACGAGCGTCGTGGAGGCCTTTCCCGTGCGAATTCCGGAAAAATCGTGCTTCATGGCCTCTTCAGCCTTCATCATGTTTTCTTCGGTTGCGTCGAGAAGCTCGGTCAGGACATTCATGGAAAGATCTCCTTGTTCAAGGCGTGCTTTGTGAAACATTGCCGCAATGTTCGATTCGATGTAAGGAACTATACCTGCGTCTTGCAAATTGTCAAGGAAAAATCGCAGGAATTGCCAGGGTTTTTCGTCTGTTCCGCAATGTCGACTTGAATATACTTTGAAAAAACTTTCAAATCATGCTTGCTTTTTCGCTTCGAACCCGCTATATTGTCATTTGGGAAATCACACGGAGGGGGAACGGCCGATGAAAGACGGCGCATGCTGGCGGCATCCGCCATAGAACGTCATGTCGTTGCGACGGATGTCGTTCGAACCAGGAATGAAAAAAATCATGCAAACGAAGTTGTTAGAGGATACTATGTCGAAGTTTGTCGAAGAAATTGCTAGCGATCGCGAAATCGGCCTGAAGGAAATTCTGGACGAGGCGGAGCGCGACCGTTCGACTTGGGAGGATGGGGCCATGCCGAACACGGAAACATTGCGCCGAATGATCCTTCTCGCAGACTGGGTCAGTCAGGAGCCGCTGCGCTGGCAGGCTTACCGAATGAAGCATATCGACCAGGAACGGAACGAGGAAATTGCGAAGACATTGAATATTGCAGTTCGCACCGTGCGTCGTTATCTGCGACCGGTGCGTCTGAAGCTGCACGCACGGAGCGTGCGGAGTCGCTTCCGGAGAAGTCCTTGATCGCAAAATGCATTCTTCCAATGAAGATGAAGGCAAGAACTCCTGCGGGCGAATTCGTCGCCCGCATTTTCATATGGGCGGAGCGAACGCACGCGGATCACGGGATCGAAGCCGACGCCGAGAGCGCGCACAAGTTTTTTCAGTCTGAAAGCGAAGTTTTTTCACCGGTTTCGTTCGTAAAAAAGAAAAAAAGTAGTATAGTACATGGCACTAAGAAAGGATATTGCCATGAGCAAAATCAAAGCCGATCACATTTTCACCTCGGAATCCGTCTCCGAAGGACATCCGGACAAGGTTTGCGATCAGATCTCCGATGCGATTCTGGACGCATGTCTCGCAGAGGATCCGGAAAGCCGCGTCGCGGTGGAAACCCTTTGCACGACGGATCTTGTCGTCATGGCCGGAGAGGTTGCGACCAGGGCGAAAGTGGAATGGGAAAATATCGCCCGCAACGTGATTCGCGAAATAGGATATGACGATCCCTCGCTCGGATTCAGCGCGGACGCCTGCCGCGTGGAGACGCACATTCACGAGCAGTCCCCGGACATCTCCTTAGGCGTTACGGAAGGACAAGGTCTGCACAAGGAATCCGGAGCCGGCGATCAGGGCATGATGTTCGGCTTCGCGTGCAGCGAAACCGATGAACTGATGCCTGCGCCGATCTTCTACGCGCATAAGATCGTTGAAGAGCTCGCACGCATCCGCAAATCAGGCTCTCTGGAAGGCCGCCTGCTGCGTCCTGACGCGAAAAGCCAGGTTTCCATGCGCTACCACGAGGCCAAGCCGGACAAGGTCGAAACGATCGTCGTCTCTCAGCAGCATGCGCCGGAAATGGAGCGTGCGGAACTGGAAGCGCTCGTTCGACGCGTCGTCGCATCCGTCATTCCCGCTCGCTTCCTCCGTGGAGGCGAAACCTATCATGTCAATCCGACCGGGCGCTTCGTCCTTGGCGGGCCTGCGGCTGACACGGGACTCACCGGACGCAAAATCATCGTTGACACCTATGGCGGCGTCGGCAGCCACGGCGGAGGCGCCTTCTCCGGAAAGGATCCGACGAAAGTTGACCGTTCGGCTGCATACATGTGCCGCTACATCGCAAAGAACATCGTCGCTTCCGGACTTGCTGAAAAGGTTGAAATTCAAGTCGCCTACGCAATCGGCGTCGCTCAGCCGGTCTCCATCAATCTTGACACCTACGGCACCGGAAAGATCGCAAACGATTCGATTTTGGAAAAAATCGTTCGCGAAGCGTTCGATATGACGCCGCAGGGCATCATCCGTCAGCTCGGACTTCAACATCCGCAAGGTTGGAGCTATTTGCAGACCGCGCGCTACGGACATTACGGACGCCCCTTCTTCCCATGGGAAAAGACGGATCGCGTAGAACAGCTCCGCGCGCTCGCCGCAAAGCTCCTTTGATCGCATTCGCCCGAACCGCCAAGGAGCCACGCACGTGAAGATCTTAGGAATCGGCGACGCTCTGGACGATCTCACGGCCCGCGTCGACGCGGACTTTCTTCTCCGCTTCGGCCATGACCGCAACGGCCGCATCGGCGCGTCCGCAATGGAACAGTCCGCGATTCTTGCAGAAATCGGCGCATCCGCGCATGACGTCGTTCGCACGCATGGAGGCGCAACGGCGAACGCGCTCAGACTTTTGAACGCGCTCGGCATGAACTGCGCGTTTCTAGGCGGGATCGGCGACGATCCGGAAGGCGACGCATGGCGCGCCGATTTCATAGCGTCCGGAGGCGACGCAAGCCGCTTCAAGATTCGCAGCGGCGTTCCGACCGGAACATGTCTTTGTCTCGTTTCTCCGGATTCGCAACGA
>CAZAAM010000096.1:0-7508 GCA_964483055.1 uncultured Victivallales bacterium | reverse complement strand
GCCGGATACGACAAGGATCTGACCCCTCTCGCAGACGCTGTCGCAGACTATGCTCGAAATTGTCTCGCGCCGGGACGTCACCTCGGCGACGAAGCAGCATCAAACTGACATTTCTTCCCTACGGAGAACGCCATCATGAAAAACTGTCTTTTCTGCAAGATTCAAGCGGGCGAAATTCCGTCTGCGAAAATCTACGAGGACGAACTCGTCTACGCCTTCATGGATCTCTTCCCCATCAACTTCGGGCATGTCCTCGTCGTTCCGCGAGAACACCACGTCAGCGCCGCAACCATCCCTGAGAACGTCGCCGGGCGCATGTTCCTCGTCGGATCCCGTATCGGCGTAGCCATGCGCCGCGCGCTCGACGCCGAAGGATTCAACTTCCATCTCTCCGACGGAACGCCTGCCGGTCAGGTCGTGATGCATGCGCATCTTCACGTGATTCCGCGCTGGACTGACGACGGATTTCACTGGAACTGGCGTCAGCTGGAGTACGAAAGCGACGAAAAACGCATGGAAATCGCGACAAAGCTCATCGAAAAATTCAAGCTCGTCCGGGACGATTCGGAGCTTGCCGCAAACGCGGACGAAGGCGGAACGGAATACAAGTCCCCTCTCGCCAAAGAAGGCAATCACGGTTCCTGACAGAGCCGCGCCAACACGCAACCGCTAAGGAGCTTCTCCCATGGAAAAACTGAAAGTCGGCGTCATCGGCGCCGGCGTGCTCGGCAAATACCACACGCGTCTCTACAAAGCGAATCCTAAGGTCGAACTCGTCGGCATCTACGACGTCAATCCACGTACGGCGAAAGCCGTCGCTGAGGAATTTGAAACGGTCGCGTTTCCCTCGGAAGCAGAGCTCGCCGAATGTTGCGACGCGCTCACCGTCGCGGTTCCCGCGACCCTTCATCATGAAACGGTCATGCCGCTCCTCTCTGCAGGAAAGCACATCCTTGTCGAAAAGCCCATCGCGTCCGCCGTCGATCAGGCGAAAGCCATGGTCGACGCCGCCGACAAGGCGGGCGTCGTCTTCGCGGTCGGTCACGTCGAACGCTTCAATCCCGCCATGGACTTTCTCGAAAAGAACAAGCATAACACGCTTTTCATCGAGGCGCACCGTCTCTCCAAGTATCCGCCGCCGCGACCGGGAATGCATCGTCGAGGCACGGAGGTCAGCGTCGTTCTGGATCTGATGATTCATGACATCGATCTTGTGCTGAACATGGTCGGACAGGAGATCGAACGGTTTGACGCAGTCGGCGTTCCCATTCTCAGCAATACGGAAGATATTGCAAACGTGCGTCTGAAGTTCGTCAACGGAGCCGTCGCGAACATCACGGCGAGTCGCGTCAGCTCCACTCCCATGCGCAAGTTCCGCGTCTTTCAGACTGACTCCTACATTTCCATGGACTATGCAACGAGCAGCGGCAAAATCTATCGGAAGGGCTTCCTCGGCGTCGGAAAGAAGGAACTCCATCTCAATGAGAAGAACGCCCTCGGAGATGAAATCGACAATTTCGTCTCAGCCGTTTTGGAAACGAAGCGGACCGGAGCGCTTGTCGCACCGAAGGTGACCGGGGCTCAAGGCTTGCGCGCCCTGGAAGTCGCGGATGCGATCTGCAAGGAGATACAGGCATACAATACCAAGTACGGTCTTTACAAGTTCAAAAAATGATCGCCGTCTCAAAGGTCAATCTATTCCTCGCTGTGACGGGCAGACGCCCCGATGGATATCATGAACTCGACACGGTCTTTTTTCCGCTGAAGAGTCCTGCGGACGAAATTTCGCTCCATTTCCGCGAAGACAAGTCCGGCATGATCGAAATTCGCACCGACGAGCCTGGCGTTCCGACCGATCCTGCGCGAAATCTCTGCGGCAAAGCGGCGACGGCGTATTTTCGCAAGGCCGCCGTCCTTTCGTCGCCCGGCGTTGAAATCCGACTTCGCAAAAGCGTGCCGGTCGCAGCCGGCATGGGAGGCGGCTCTTCGGATGCGGCCGCGGTTCTCCTGCTGCTGCAGGAGCGTTTCCATGCGCTGGACGAAAATGATTTGAAGGAGGTCGCCCTTTCTCTAGGAGCGGACGTTCCCTTCTTTCTGAATCCTGCGCCTGCACGCGCGCGCGGCATCGGCGAACGGCTTGAACGCATCGAAGGAGCGCCGGACGCTCTTCCTCTGCTGATAGCGGCTCCGAGCTTCCCCGTCTCCGCCGTCTGGGCTTACAAGCATATGAATCTTTCGAAAGCCCTTGCAACGCCTCCGAATGCCGAGCGACTCATCCGCGCGTTGATCGACGGCGATCTCCCTGCGCTTGCCGACTGCATGCGAAACGACTTGCAAGATGCGCTCTTCGCCAAGTTTCCCCTGCTCTCGCGGATGCGCGACGAGCTGAACGAATTCGGAGCGTTGAAGACGATGATCACCGGAAGCGGACCGACTCTTTTCTCTCTCTTTCCGGATCGAGACGCCGTGATCTGCGCGTTGCGGCTGGCGAAACGCCGCTTCGATTCTTCCGTCCGCTTTTTTGCGACATTCTGATGTTTTTTTTGTTTTTTGGCTTGCTTTTTCAGGAAACAGGTGTATTTTACAGACATTACGACTTCGGGGCGTAGCTCAGCCTGGTTGGAGCGCTTGGTTCGGGACTAAGAGGTCGCTGGTTCGAATCCAGTCGCCCCGATATTTTTTTAATTTTCTTGCCGCCTTTCCCCTGCTCGCATCAGCTTCCCGCTTTCTTTGATTGCATATTTTCTTTTTCATGCGGCGCGCCATCTCGCCTTTTCTCGTCTTCGAAACAAAAAGCTTTTTTTCGCTTCAACTGCGCTTTCTGTAAGATTTCCTTATTCTTCGTTGTATATTACATAGTCGTATAAGCGCTCGCGCTTCGAAAACGGAATCTCGAAAAACAAGATGAAAAGGATTTCTTATGCAAATCAAGAAACCGCTGATGCACGCCTCCGTACCGCTTCTTCTGTTCGCGTGCGCCCCTGCTTCAGGCGCTGCCGGACAAGCCGATGCCTCCGCTTTGGGAAAAGACTACCTGATCAGCCCCCTTCCGTTCACTGACGTCCGCTTCACGTCGGGCGTTCTCGCAGATCGTCAGGAAACGAATCGCAAGGTCACGCTTCCATTCGCGCTCCGTCAGTGCAAAAGCTCCGGTCGACTGAAGAACTTTGATCTTGCGGCCGAAACCCTGCGTCGCCGCGCCGCAGGCGACAAGGACTTCCAAAACAAGCCGGCCTCGAATCTCACTTTCGACGATACGGACATTTACAAATATCTGGAAGGCGCAGCCTACTCCCTGAGCACGCATCCGGATCCCGAACTGTTCAAGGAGACCGAGGAGATCATCCCGCATCTTCAGGCCGCTCAGGAATCGGACGGCTATCTCTACACCTTCCGCACGATGCATCCGCTTTCTCCGGCGCATCCGTGGGTCGGACAGAATCGCTGGGAAAAAGAAAGCGAACTTTCCCATGAGCTGTACAATCTGGGGCACTTCTTCGAATTCGCAACCGCATATTGGCAAGCGACCGGAAACCGCGTTCCTTTGGACATGGCCGTCAAAGCGGCGGATCTTCTCTGCAAGGAATTCGGACGCGAGGATTCTCCGAACATCGCTCCCGGTCATCAGGTCGTCGAAATGGGGCTTGCCAAGCTTTACCGCGCGACTGGGAAAAAACAGTATCTTGACCTTGCCCGCCGCTTTCTCGACAATAAGGCGAAGGATCGTTCCGGCAAGGAATACGATCAGAGCCATAAGCCCGTTCTCCAGCAGGACGAAGTCGTCGGACACGCCGTTCGCGCCAATTACATGTATGCAGGCATGGCGGACGTCGCGGCTCTTTCCGGCGACAAGCGTTATGAGAAGGCGATCGAGATTCTATGGGACAATCTCGTCGGGAAGAAGCTCCACTTGACCGGGGGATGCGGAAGCCGCTTCAAGGGCGAAAGCTATGGCGCGAACTATGAACTTCCGAACTTCTGCTACAACGAAACATGCGCCGCGATCGGATTCCTTTACTGGACGCATCGCATGTTCCTGCTCTCCGGCAAGGCGAAGTACATGGACGTCTTCGAGCGCGCTCTATACAACGGCGCTTTCTCCGGAGTCTCCCTTTCCGGAGACCGCTTCTTCTATCCCAACCCGCTGGAATTCGATGGCGGAACGAAGTTCAATCATGGCAACGCCGGACGAGCTCCGTGGTTCGAATGCTCCTGCTGCCCCCAGAACATCATGCGCCTTATCGCCTCCATGGGCGGCTATGTCTACGCTTTTGACGGTTCGAAGCTCTTCGTCAATCTCTACGGCTCATCCATAGCGAAATGGAACGGCGTCGAAGTCACCCAGAAGACGAACTATCCGTGGGATGGAAAGGTCGTCCTTTCCATCAAGACGGAAACGCCGAAAACATTCATGCTCGCGCTCCGCATTCCGGAATGGATTTCAGGAAAGCCCCTGCCCTCCGATCTTTACGTCTATGAGAACGACGAGCCTGCAAAATGGACTCTCTCGGTCAACGGAAAGCCGATTCAGAAAATCGCAATGAAGGACGGATTCGCGTTGCTGGAGCGCGAATGGAAATCGGGCGACGAAATCGAACTCAATCTGCCGATGCCGATTCGGCGCGTCAAAGCGAATCCCAACGTGCAGGAACTCAAGGGCAAAGTCGCCTTCGAACGCGGTCCGATCGTCTTCGCCTTCGAGGGAATCGACCAGAAAACCGCGCTTCCGTGGGATTCTTGGAGCGTTTCTTCGAAAGCCAATATCTCCGTCGATTTCAAAAAAGACCTTCTTAACGGCGTCGAAACGCTTCAAATCAAGGACGGCGAAAACATCTTCTTCGGAATTCCCTATGCATGCTGGGCGAACCGCGGACAGACCCCGATGCGCGTCTGGCTCGACGACAAGGACGATCAAGAATAAGACTCAATGCGATTGTCATGCAGAAAAGGCGTCGCCGAATTTCTTCGGCGACGTCTTTTTTTGCGACGTCGGCGATGCGATTGCGCACCGGCAATCGCGAAATCAAATCCTCCATCCTCCTCCCGCGATCAGGTCCAGGATCCCGTCTCTCCGCGCAATGGGAACCAAGGATCTTTTGATTCGTTTTCCTTTTGCTCCTTGCATTGCCGCCTTTTTCATGTTAGATTACGAACGAAACGAGAAAGAACAAAGTTTTCCAGGAAAATCACGACTTCAGCCAGAAACGAACGATTTTGACATTGTCGGCGGCTTCGGCTCCGGCCCGCGACGCGCCTTGATGAATCGCCAAACCTCTTTCGCGCACGTCAGCCCATGCATCGGCATGCGGCTGCCCCATCGCATTTCGGATTCGGCGACCTCGTCATGATGCGACGCTTATTCGAAGCCGCTCTCGCATTCGCACGTCAAGATCGAATCGCAAGGAGAAATCGAAAACAATTCAACAAATCCTGAACCGACGGGAGCGTCGAAGACATTCTTCGGCGACGCCCGAACCTTGATGAATCGCCAATTTCGAATGCGCCCCCGTCTCTGCGCGGGTGCGCACGCGGTCGCGCGTCGATGCCGGCGGCTTTTCCAAGGGTCGTTCGGTCAGCGCCGCGTTTCGCGGCGGAAAGGTCGTCGTGAGATCGTGCGCCGCTTTTCTCGCTCTGTTCGCGCTCTTCGGAGCGCTTCTCGGATCCGAACCGCTGTTCATCCGTTCTTCAGAGGATGCGGCCGCCTCGCCTTACGACAATTTGCGCGTCGGGATGCCGCTCCTTACGGATTGCGTCATGGATCGGGAATGGTTTTGCATCGGATTTTCCCGCGAGCGCAGACAGCCGCTTTGGGTGCAGTATCGCCTTCTCGACTCCGAAGCGCGAAGCGCCGTCGCCACCCGATCCAATGATTTTCGTCGCGATCCGTATGTCCCTGAGTCGCCGCGTCCGGAGGACTACGCGCGAAGCGGCTTCGATCGAGGACACATGGCTCCGGCCGCGGACATGCGGTGGTCGCAAGAAGCGATGTCCGATTCCTTTCTGATGACAAACATGTCTCCTCAAGCGCCGCGCTGCAACCGCGGACTATGGAAGAAGCTGGAGGAGCAGGTCAGAGAGTGGGCTCTGGAGGAGCGCGCACTATATGTGGTCTGCGAACCGATCTTTCGCGATTCTCCGGCGACAATCGCGCGCGGCACGATTCCTGTCCCGGCCGCTTACTTCAAAATCGTTTACGATGTCACGCCGCCGCGCAAAATGATCGCGTTCGTGATTCCGAACGAAGCGGCGGAGGGCGACTTGCGTTCCTTCGCGATATCCGTCGAGGAAGCGGAAAAGGCGACGGGATTCGACTTTTTCAATCTTTTGCCGGAGAAAGAACAGCGGCGACTGGAATCGCGCGTTTCCGTCGAAAGCTGGACATGGAAAGATCACTCGAGGAAGCGAAACACAGGAAAGCGCTGATCCGACTGCGGGCGGGCAAGCGAATCGGAAGAAGATGCTCAATGCCCCTTCTGGCGCATGTCGAGGCGGTCCTTGCAAAAGCCCCATCCGACATGTTCGATGATGATGGCGACGCAATCCTCGTCGTTGGGAACCGGAACGAGCAGATGAAAGGGATCCTGTGCAAAGGACTCGTAAAGCCGGCGTCGCAAGCCCCACCTGTGCTGCAAACGGGCGAACGAATCCTCCGAAACGTCTTGAAGAGCGCTCGAAGTCAGCTTTTCCATGTTTTTCAACTTCTTGTATAAGACTTGGGACTCGATGCAGGAGCTTTGCCCGACCGTCTCGCGCATATGCGCCTTCATCGTCGAAGAAGACGAATCCGCACGTGCCGGGAAGATGACTTCCAAACGGAGCAGAACGTTGCCGAAGAACCAAAATCGAGTTTCCTCCGCTTCCGGAACGACCGGATTTCCCGGGAAGGAATAGACGGTGAAGACGCCGTAATTCGTCTTGGAGCCCTTCTTGCTCCCGAAGAAGGGATCGATTTCCGCGGGCGAGGAATAGACTTTGCCAAGAAAAGCTCCGAAGATCGGAGTCGTTTCGGGAACGAACATTTTGGAAGCCTTGGCGACGAACTCCTTCGGCAGCAAAGCGTAGCGATCTGGCGCGCCGATGCGGATCTTGTTCTTGCCAATGCAGAGAGGGCACGGCTTGCTGACCTTCTCCGACATGAGCTTGCCGGCGCCGACCTCGCGTCTGAGCCAAATGCGTCCGCGTCCGCGGCAAAGCGGGCACGGCAGAAAGACGGGGCTTTTTGTTTTGAATACGATCGACTTGCGGTACTCGTTCCAGAGTTCGGTCAGCTCCTTGCGCTTCACGTATTCATGAGACTTTATCTTCTGAATTTCCGGCTTTGTCAAGAGGAGGTCGCGCGCAATTTCGACAACGCTGCTCATCTCCTTCCAACGTTCTTCAAGATACTTCGTATTCCAGCGGCGGCTCTTCAACGGGGGCGTCCAGTCGCGATACATGGACGTCAGCTTTTTCATTTCGTAGGCGACATCCTTCTCGGAAGCTTGAATAACCTTTCGATTCTGCTCGTT
>CAZAAM010000095.1:0-7599 GCA_964483055.1 uncultured Victivallales bacterium | reverse complement strand
GAAATTGTGGAAAAGGTAACACAAATCCGGGAAAAATCAAGAGAAGGGGCGCGGAATGTTTTTTCAAAAAGCCCTTTTATATTTAGAAAAGCGTGCTATATTACGGAAATCGGCCATGCCCGGAACGCCGGACCTGTGCCGTATTCAACGTCTTGCGAAAACGAAAAAAGTCGACAGCAATCGAAAACGAGGCGAAGCGAACATGACGGATCAGCATAAGAAGATTGGAAGCAAAGCGCAAGTGGACTTCATCTGCGTCGAAGAAGGATGCGACGGAGTCGTTCAGTTCAATTTGGCGGAATGCATGGGCGACCGCATGCAGGCTATGTGCCCCAAATGCCATAATCCGTATGTGTTCGACAAGGATCTGAAGCAGAAGTTCCAGAAGTTGCAGAATCTGATTCTGGCGGTGCGTGATGCGGAGTCCATTCTTGGCGAATGCAGCGTCGCGGTCGACGTGCCGGGCGGAAGCGTGAAGATCCCTTACGCCTTGCTTCTCACGCGCCTGAACACGATGCTGACGCTGAAGGTCGGCGACAAGACGATCGATTTTCATCTTTGGATCGAGCCGACGTCGCCGGACACGTTCCGTTGACGCGGCATCGACCTCCGGAGCGCGACGAAAAAGACGCCGCATCAGCGGATGAATTATGGAATCAAGATGACAGAGAATTAAAAATACGGAAAAGAAAGGATCGTCGAATCATGACGGATCAGGAAGTCGAACAGGCGTTCAAGGACGCAGGCGCCCTGCTTACTGGACATTTCAAGCTTCGCAGCGGAAAGCACAGCAACCGCTTTTTTCAGGCGGCGCTCGTATTCAAGAAGCCGTGGATCGGCGAGGCTCTTTGCGCCGAACTCGCAAGACGCATGGGACCTGTCGAAGCGGATGTGGTGATCTCACCTGCGGTCGGCGGCCTTTTCGTCGGTCAGGAACTGGCGCGCGCATTGCATATCGAATCGATTTTCGCAGACAAGGAGAACGACCGTCTTGTTCTGAAGCGCGGCTTTCGTCTGCGCAAAGGCGAAAAGGTCATCGTGGCGGAAGACGTCGTTACGGAAGGCGGTCGCGTTCAGCAGACGATCGATTTGGTGAAGAGCTTCGATGCGATTCCGGTCGCGGTCTGCGTGATCACGGATCGGAGCGGCGGCAAGGCGTCGTTCGGCGACATTCCGTTCCACAGTCTGTACAAGCTTTCCCTGCCGACCTATCCGGCGGAGGAATGCCCGATGTGCAAGGCCGGTCAAGCCCTTGAGGCGCCCGGCAGCAAATCCTGAGAAGGAGTGTCTTCCATGGCATTCGGAACGATATTGAAAGCCGTGTTCGGCAGCAAGTCCGCGCGGGACGTAAAACGGTTGCGCCCGCTGGTGGAAAAGATCAACGCGCTGGAGCAGCAATACCAGTCCCTGCCGGAGTCGGCTCTGATCGCCAAGACGCAGGAGTTCAAGGACAGAATCGCCAACGGGGAGTCGCTGGATTCGATTCTTCCGGAAGCGTTCGCAACTGTAAAGAACGCATGTCGCCGCTTGTGCGGACGCACGTTCGAAGTCTGCGGCCATGAGCTGGTCTGGGATATGGTTCCCTTCGACGTTCAGCTGATTGGCGGAATCGTGCTTCATCAAGGCAAGATCGCGGAAATGGCGACGGGCGAAGGCAAGACGCTGGTCGCGACTCTGCCGCTGTACCTGAACGCGCTGACGGGACGCAATTGTCAGCTCGTCACGGTCAACGACTATCTTGCTCTCCGCGACTCGCAGTGGGTCGGTCAAGTCTTCAAGTACCTCGGTCTTACGGTCGGATGCATTCAGAACGACATGGATTCCGCGCAGCGCCGAGAGCAGTACGCTTGCGACATTACCTACGGAACGGACAGCGAGTTCGGCCTCGACTACCTGCGCGACATGGGGATGGCGTACGACAAGGCGCAGCTGGTGCAGCGCGACCATTGGTACGCGATCATCGATGAAGTGGACTCGATTCTGATCGACGAGGCGCGCACTCCGTTGATCATTTCCGGACCGGTGAACGTCTCGACGCATCAGTTCGATAAGCTGCAGCCGCTTGTCGCATCGCTGTACCGCAAGCAAGAGGCTCTCTGCTCCCGCCTGATTCGAGAGGCCAAGACGATTCTCGATTCGTCCTCTCCGACGGAAGAGCAGATGAACGAGGCCGTCACGAAGCTGCTTCAGGTGAAGCTCGGCATGCCGCGGCACAAGCAGCTGGCGCATATTCTGGAAGACCCCGCCATTCTCAAGCGTCTGGAAAAAACGGAGTCCTGGGTGCGCAGCGATCAGAACCGCGGCATGCTTCAGGAAGTCCAGGAGGCTCTCTTCTTCTCCATGGATGAGAAGCATCATGAGGCCGATTTGACCGAGCAGGGGCGCAAAGCGATTTCTCCGGACGATCCGGATGCATTCATCCTTCCGGATCTGCTGAACAGTCTGCATGACATCGACAACGATCCGACCGCGGACTTCAAGGAGAAAGCGAGACGAAAGAAGGAGTTCCAAGAACGCTTTTCCGAAAAGAGCGAGCGCCTGCAGAATCTTTCCCAGCTTCTGCGCGCCTACTGCCTTTTCGAGAAGGACATCCACTATGTCGTCATGGACGGAAAGGTGATGATCGTCGACGAGCATACCGGACGCATCCTGCCGGGCCGCCGCTTCAGCGAAGGCCTGCATCAGGCGCTGGAGGCGAAGGAAGGAGTCAAGATCGAAAAGGAAACGCAGACGCTTGCGACGATCACGATTCAGAATTACTTCCGCATGTACAAGAAGCTTGCGGGCATGACCGGAACGGCGGAGACTGAAGCGAATGAATTTCATCAGATCTATAAGCTGGACGTGGTCGTAATTCCGACGAACAAGCCCTGCCGCAGGCAGGACATGAACGACTGCGTCTACAAGACGAAGCGCGAGAAGTTCCGCGCCATCGCGGACGAAGTGGAAAAGGCGCATCGTCGCGGACAGCCGGTCCTGCTCGGCACGATTTCCGTCGAAGACTCGGAGCTTGTCAGCCGCATGCTCCAGATGCGTCGGATTCCTCATAATGTTTTGAATGCGAAGAACCACGCACGCGAATCGGAAATCGTCGCGCTTGCCGGTCGCCGCGGCGCGGTCACCGTGGCGACGAACATGGCCGGACGCGGTACGGACATCAAGCTCGGACCCGGCGTCACGGAGCTGGGCGGACTGCTGGTGATCGGCAGCGCCCGCCATGATTCGCGCCGCATCGACCGACAGCTGCGCGGCCGCTGCGCTCGCCAGGGAGATCCGGGGCAGTCCCATTTCTATGTGTCGCTGGAAGACAATCTGATGCGTCTGTTCGGTTCGGACCGCATCGTCGGCATCATGGAGCGCTTCGGCATGGAGGAAGGCGAAGAGCTTCAGCATCCGCTTTTGAACCGCTCGATCGAGACGGCGCAGCGCCGCGTGGAGCAGCATCATTTCTCCATCCGCAAGCGTACGCTGGAATACGACGATGTTATGAACAAGCAGCGGGAAGTGATCTACGGATTCCGCAAGCAGACGCTGTTCAATGAGGACTGCCGCAAGTCGATCTTCGACATCATCGAGATCGAAGTCGGCCGCCATGTCGACGAGGCGATCGAATCGCTGGACGAAAACTCCAAGGCGCCATACAACAAGGAACTGCTTCTGGGATGGCTGAACTATACGTTCCCGATCATGTTCGACGAGAAGGACGTGGAAATCCTCCGTCCGGACGGTCGCCCGGACGCCGAGGGCATGATCGAGGCCATCGTCAAGAAGATTCGCGACATGTACGCAGTCAAGGCGAGCCTGGAGGATCCCGAGGCCCTGCAATGGTTGGAACGCAAGATCATTCTGGACGCAATCGACTTGAAGTGGCAGGAGCACCTGCGCACGATGGACGAGCTCCGCAGCAGCATCGGTCTGCGCGCCTACGCTCAGAAGGATCCGCTTGTTGAATACAAGCGCGAGGCCTTCCGCGTCTTCGAGGCTTTGATGAACGAAATCGATCAGGAGATCATTGGCATGATCTTCCGCACGGCGACAAGTCTTGCCGCGTTTGAGCGCTTCGTACCCGGCGCGCGAGAGATGCTTATGAGCCATAAGACGATAGACGATCTCGGATCGACCAGCGCTTCGGACAAGCTGCCGGCTTCTCCGGACGTGCCGGAGGAAGCGGCCGGAGCGGCTCCGGAGCCGGAAATCCAGATCACATTCAAGCGCAATCTTCCGAAGGTCGGTCCGAACGAACCGTGCCCGTGCGGTTCCGGAAAGAAATACAAAAAGTGTTGCGGGAAGTGAGGCGGACCGCGCCTCGCTCCTTCCGCCGGAATCGATTCCGATGATGACGAAGCGGCTTGCACGCGTTCTTCTTCTTCTGGCGCTTGCCGTTCCTCCTGTCTTGTCGGGCGCGGAGGAACGTACGGAGGATCCGTTGCGCGCCCGCGCCCTGAACGGAGAGGTTCAAGCGCAATTCGATCTTGCCAATGAATATTTCTATGGAACGGCGACGCGTCGAAAGAATCCCATGCTTGCGGCTCACTGGTACCGCATTGCGGCGAAGGCGGACGCGCCCGCGGCGATATTCAATTATGCGCTTTGTCTTGATCAAGGCATCGGCGTGGAGCGGGATCCGGTGGCGGCGGCGGAGCATTATCGGCGTGCTTCCGAAATGGGATTCATTCCCGCACGCTTCAACTATGCGATGGTTCTTCTGCGGGGGATTCGTTTTCGCGATGCGAAGGAGCGAAACAAGTACAAGCCGGAGGAGATTCTTCCGAAACAGGACACGAAACGCGCGATTTTGATGATCAAGGAGCTTGCGGAAAAGAAATTCCCGCCGGCGATGACGGAGTATGCATCGATTCTCGTGCGCAATCCGGACATTTCTGCGGCGCAGGCGGCGGAAGCGTTTCAAATGGCGTCGGAGGCCGTGAATTCTCCGGAGGCGACTGCGAAAGCATGGCGCGTGCTCGGCGACTGCTATTTTTCCGGCGTCGGCGTGGAGCCTGACGCGCAGAAAATGCTTGCGGCCCTGCAAAAAGCGATGGACATGGGCGATTTGGACGCCATAGGACGCCTCGCCTACTGCTACGAATTCGGCGTCAGCGTCCCGCAGGATCAAAAAAAGTCCCTGGAGCTTTATGAAAAGGCGGCAAAAGCCGGACTTCCGATCGCTCAGCTCAAATATGGCGACGCCATCGCGGAAGGTCGCGTGCCGGGAAAAGGTTTTGACGATGCGATGAAGCTGTATTTGGAATCTGCGCGCGGAAACTGTCCGGAGGCGCTTCATCGCCTCGGCATGCTCGCCAAGGACGGAGTCGGAATGGAAAAGAATCCGAAGCTTGCGGCGGACAGCTTCTATGCAGCCGCGCAGCGCGGTCATGCGGCGAGTCAGTTCCGCCTGGCGGAATATTACCTGATGGACGACGGCCCGTTTCCCAAGGATGAATCCGCCGCATTCTACTGGTTCGAATCGTCCGCGAAGCAGGGATACGCGCCCGCGCAGCGTATGGCCGCAATCTGTCTCGGAAAAGGAATCGGATGCGAACGGAACGGACTCAAAGCGTCGCAGTGGCTTCGCGCCGCCGCGGAGAACGGCGACATGGAGGCTCTTCGAATGGTCGACGCTCTGCAGCGCATGGGGCGCTGACGGAAACGGATGTGTTCTCTCTGAAGCCGGGCGGCTTTCAGCGCGGAGACGTCGACAAGCAATGCCAACGCAACTCGCAACATGGAGGTTGAATTATGAAAAAGATCCTGCTTCTTGCCGGAGATTTCGTGGAAGACTATGAAATCATGGTCCCCTTTCAGGCTTTGAGCATCGCCGGTTACGATGTCGTCTCCGTCTGCCCGGGACGCAAGGCGGGCGAAACGGTCAAGACCGCGGTTCACGACTTCGAAGGAGATCAGACTTATACGGAAAAGCCTGGACATCGGTTTGCTCTGAACGGCGATTTCGACTCCGTCCGCGCAGAGAATTTCGACTCGCTGGTCATTCCGGGCGGTCGCGCTCCGGAGTATCTGCGTCTGAATCCAGCCGTGATTCGTTTGGTTCAGGCGTTCTTTCAGGCGGACAAGCCGGTCGCGGCCGTCTGCCATGGGCCGCAGATTCTGACGGCGGCGAATGTCGTGAAGGGACGCCGCGTTTCGGCGTATCCGACGGTTCGTCCGGAAATCGAGGCGGCCGGCGGAGAATACGTCGAGACGGCGATGGACGAGGCGATCGCGGATGGCAATCTGGTGACGGCTCCGGCTTGGAGCGCGCACGTCCCATGGTTGAAAAAACTGATCGCCCTGCTCGGCTGAGTTCTCTCCGTAGATCCGCCGCGCCAAAGGACTCGTCGCCCGGCTCTTTCGCCCCTGCGCCTTGATCAGGACAAGGAATCGTCCGTTTTGAGCCGTGCAGAGTGCAGGACAAAGCCAGCCTGCGTGGCGCGCGCCGGCACAGGGCAAGAGGGCGGAAAAAAAGGAAGAAGCCCCGTTTCCGCAAAGCGGAGACGGGGCTTTTCTTGCATAAAACGATGACGCGGCTCAAGGTTCGCGGATTGCTTCGTCGAGCGCCTTGGTGAACGGATTGATCAGATAGCTGATGATGGAGCGCTTTCCGACGTTGATTTCCGCGGTGATGGTCATGCCGGGGGAGATGGGGATGCCTTTCGCGCGTCCATGAAGACTGCCGGAGAGATCGGTCTGCGCGCGATACGTGGTCGTGATCGCCTCGGTGGACATGCGCCCGCCTGCGTCATTCTGGGTTCCGCCTGCAGCTCCCTTCGGATTGTCGGTGAAGGCGTCGCGGGAGATGAAAAGGATCTTGCCGTTCATGGTGCCGCACTGCTGGAATGGGAAGGTATCGAACTTGATGCGGCATTCGTCGCCGACCTTGACCCAGCTGATATCCTTGGCCGGGATGTCGATTTCGGCGCGAAGCGTGCTGTCAAGCGGAATGATCGTGATGAGAGCCTCCGCCTCCTGAACGCCGGAACCATCCTGGAACGGCGCGAGTTCATGAACGACGCCGTCGCAGGGGGAGCGCAATTCGGTGAACTGAACGAGAACTTCCTGTTTGATTGCCGACTGTTGGAGACTGCTGATGTTGCGTTCGACTTCGACAAGCTCCTCGACGATCTGGCGGAACCAGTCGCGTTCGAATGCGGTCTTTTCGGCGCGAGTGGATTGAATCTGCTGTTCGCATTCGACGATCTGAACGGCCTGATTGTCGACGGAGATGCTGGTTTCGAGCAAGGAGATCTGCGTTTCCAAAAGGTCTCGGAGACTGACGGCGCGCGTGTTTTCCAGATCGGCCATCATTGCTTCGATGCGGGAGAGCTTCTTCGTTCGGTCTTGATACTTGTCCATGGTGATTCGCAGCTGATCAAGAGTCTTCTGATAGCGCGTCAAGTTGACGTCGTAGGCAAGCATGCGCTGATTGTAATACATCTTGCGCGCTTCATAGGCCTTGAGCTGGAGCAGATCGTCCTGCGTCGGATTTTCAGGGATTTTGAATGGAACGTCGTAGCCGTTTCGTTCCGCGTTGAGTCGGGCGGCGTGGGAGCGGTAGGAAGCGAGCTGCTCGTTGATGCGTTCCAGCTCGGCCGCATTGCTCTT
>CAZAAM010000094.1:0-7660 GCA_964483055.1 uncultured Victivallales bacterium | reverse complement strand
TTACGCCGCTTGCCGACGCCGCGGACATTTATTACGGACGAGCCGGGTTCGCCGTCATCACCTTCGGCGCGGTCATGGCGTTCGTTACGACGGCCAATGCGGGCGTCATGGCAGCGGCGCGCTTCCCCTACGCCATGGGGCGCGACAAGTTGATTCCGACGTTCTTCAGCCGGACCTACGGCAAGCGCGCCATGCCGATTCCAGCGCTGCTGCTCACGGGCGCGACGATGGTCGGAATCCAGTTCCTCGACATCGAACGCATGGTCACGGTGGCGTCGACGGTCATCATGCTTTCCTTCATTCTCACGAATCTGGCCGTCATTATTCTGCGCGAAAGCGGAATCCAGAATTATCGTCCTTCATTTCGAGTTCCGCTCTATCCGATCATTCCTGTGATAGGCATCGTGACGTTTTTCCTGCTGATTATCGAGCTCGGAACCGAATCCGTGCACATGTCGCTTGCGATTGTCCTTGCCGGCGTGATTCTTTTCTTCATCTTCGGTCGCAAGATCAATCAGGAGTCTGCCCTCATCTATCTAGTGAAGAAGGTGACGAAGTCGCGCATCGACACGAACGGACTGGAACAGGAGCTTCGCGACATCATTCGCGAGCGAGACGGAATCATCAACGACGATTTCGATACGCTCGTTGAAAATGCGCGCATTCATATTGTTCAGGATGGAATGACGTTCGATTCCATTGTTCAAATGGTCTGCAAGGAAAGTTTCCACGGCTTCGGCCCGAGTCCGCAGGAGCTTGCCGAGGACTTTCGTAAGCGTGAACAGCTTTCCAGCACGGCGATTGCGCCGGAAGCAGCCGTTCCGCACATCACGGTGAAGGGTAGCGGCATCTTCGAGCTTGCCATTGTCAAGAGTCCGAACGGCGTCTTTTTCTCGCAAGAAGCATCTGAGGTCAAAATCATGTTCTTCCTGATCGCAAGCCCGGACTGCCGCAATCGTCATCTGCGCGCACTGGCCGCCATCGCGCAGATCATTCAGACGCCTGCTTTCCAAACCGGATTCAAAAGCGCTGTGCGCGAGGAGCAGATACGCGACCTTTTCCTGCTTTCCACCCGCCGCCGCCTTATCGATTTCGGGGAGGGCGACATCCGCAAGGACGAAGCGAGCGCCTGAGACGCCGACCGGCGTTTCATCCGCTTTTTCAACTTCCAACGCGGAAAAGGCGCATTTCATGCGTTTCGAGCGAACGCATTCGGCCAGGGAAGCGAACCTTGCGCATTCAATTTCGCGCGACATCGCGCCGCAAGATCTTTCACTCAGCGAAACCGCGCGCGACGGAGAAGCGGCGCCATTTTAGCATGTGGGCATTGCGCCCCGTAGAATTGCTCCTTGAACATTGCTGCTCGATGCGACTGGCGGCGAAAGCGATTTGAATGCGTTGCGCGCGTTGCGGGGCTCGATCCGTCGTTCGCGAATCGAATTTCTCAAAAGCGCGGAATCAAAATTTTTTATTCCAGCAGTTTTATCGCTTGCATTTTAGAAAAAAAATGGCATTATTAAATTAATAAGGCATTATAAGAAATGGGCATGAGAAGGAACGTCTTCCTGCCAATATCAATCGCAACCGGAGAAAGGTCCTGCAATGAACAAGATTTTCACCGCTTTTCTCGCCGCCTCCTGCACGCTGACGCTTGCCGCCGGGGAACTCAAGATCGTTAAAGCGACCTGGGGAAACGGAGACAAAATCAACGATGCGACTGAGGCTCTTCAGGAACACATGCGCGGAATCGAAGGAGTCTTCCTGTACATTTCGCCCTCGAACAAGGAATTCGGGCCGGATCCTGCGCCGGGCAAGAAAAAGGAGCTTACTGTGGTTTACACCGATGGCGGCGCGGAAAAGACGGCGGTCCTTCCTGAAAAGAAGCGTTCCGTGATTCTGGCGAATGCGGAGCCTGCGGAGGAATTCAAGGTTCTCGGCGCTTTCTATGGACGCGGAAACGATTGGAACAATGTGACGGAAACCGTGCAGAAGACTCTTTCAGACAAGGGGTCCGCAATGATCGATAACGATGAGTTCGGGCCGGATCCTGCGCCGAGGCAGAAGAAGGAGCTTTGGATCGTCTATACGAAGGGCGGCGCGATCGACTATCTCACGCTCCAGGAAAAGACCAAGTTTTCCGAGGAAAGTCTGAAGGACGTCATGAAGTAATCCCTGTTTTTTTCAATCTTACGGGAAGAAACGGCCTCTCCGCGCGAGAGGCCGTTTTCTTTTTGCTTGCAGATTCTTTTGCCGCGCAAGCGCGGCGTCGCAATGCGAAGGGAACGAAGAAAAGCGCAATGTCCGACAGCGGTGCGCTTGACGCAAGCAATCCATGTTCAATATGAGGCGAAGGGGACGAAGAAAAACGTGATGTCCGACGGATGCGCGCGGTCAAGAAAAGAAGGAGGACAGTCCGCTTGCCTCGGCATGCGAGAGATCCGATAAAAACGCAATGTCCGACGAACTTGCGCGAGACATAGCCGCATCGGAGAAGAAGCCCTTCGTCCGTTCTTGCCCGCAGGAGGCGCCGATTTCGGCATTTTGCAAAGTCAGAAGGGGGCGGCCGTCTTTTCAGGGCTGGGAAAGTCTTGGACGAAAAGCGTGAAAACAAGAAGAACGGATCCTCTTAGAGGAAGAAGAGCGAGGGAGGCGAAAAAAAGCCCGGAGCGAAAGCTCCGGGCCGGGGTTGATACGGCTTGAACAAATCCGCCGGAGACGCATTTTCGCTTTTCCGGCGGGGAAGGGCGCGTTCTCACTTCGTCGCGTCTTCACGGATGAGCTTGCCATCCTTGAACTCCTGAACGGAGACCTTGACGGACTTGCCGTCTCCATCAAGATTGCGAATCGCAATGCGATGTTCGCGACCGTCCTTGAGCTTGACGACGACATCGTCCGGCGAAGTCGCCTGAACGGAAACGACCTGATTTTGTCCTTCCGTTTCAAACGGTTCGACAACGGTCAGATAGCGCACTGCGGCGACGTCGTCGGTCATGACGCCGATGGAATGACGACGATCCTTGATCGGTCCGCCGGGATAATCGCCGCCGACGACGGCGGTCAGGCGAACCGCGTTCAACCCGGAGAGGTCGTAGGTTCGCACGGCGGGGTTGTCGGGTCCGGTCTTGTCCGGCTCGGCTGCAAGCGAAGATTCGAAGGCTTTGCCGGCAATGCGGAGGGGACCGCCAAGGTAGTCCAGATTCTTGTCCGCGAAACGGTTTTCGCGAACGTTGACGGACTTTCCGGAAAGAGTGGAGAGCGGAATCTTCGTTCCATCCGCAGCATGGATGATCGGATCGCCCCAAAAGACGCGGTTGTAGCCCTCGTGTCCATTGATTGCAGTCTGGAGTTCAAGAGTCTTGACTCCGGTCAAATCGACGTCGATCTCGCCATGTCCGAGGACCCAGGAGCCGACATCGCCCTTAGTCAGGGTCCGTCCGTCGCCTTTGACAGTCCAGAAAAGCCGCATGTGATTGCCGTGTTCCTCCGGAGCGAGTCCGCGCCAAAGGACGCGTTCGGAGTTCGGCCATGCAAAGTAGAGATCCATGAAAAGATTTCCGTCTTCGCCGCTGATGCGCGTTCCGCGATTGTCTGCGCCGCGGCCGAACTTGGTCAGGAAGGAGGCCTTTGCGGTCCCGGCGACCTTGAAGCGTTCGACGTCTGTGACGACGACGGCTGCGGAGAGCGGGTCAGGCGAGAGCGTATCCTCGCGGCCGTCCGGCTTGACGGTGTCCGCGGAGAGTCCGAGGAATCCCTTGATTTGGAACATATGGTCGAAACGGTGGTTTTTGCCTTCGACGCTGGCGTCATAGTCCGCGAGGAGCAGATAGTCGTCGGTCAGGACCATGAGCCGGCGTTGAAGGATCGGCTCGGTGAAGCCGGTAAGGCGGCTGTAAGGAGGATTGTCGACCTTGGGCATGGAGCGGTTTTCATGTTCCGGCTTGCGTCCGCTGAAGGTGGATACGCCGGCCATGCTGTGTCTGAGGCCGAGATAGGCCGGATAACTCCAGGCGGCGGTCGTTTCGACGCATCCCGCCTGAAAGAGATCGCCGGTATGGAAGAGACGACGCATGCTGTCCTCGGATTCCTGCTGCTTGAGGTCGACGGTCGTCATGTTCTTGCTGATGCTGGTCTGCACATAGAAGTTGTACATGAACGGCGCATAACTGTACCAGACCATTTCCGGATTGTAGAAGCTGCGACCGTAGCGCATTAGGGAAAGGAGTTGCGTGACGTCGTAATGCCCGTGGTATCCGCCGTGCGTGCCGTATTTCATGACGGCTTGAATGCGCTGGCGCGGATCCTTCTGGGTGGAACGGAGCATCATTGCGCCGGCATTGTCGGCGTATGCGCTGCCTTCGCCGATGTCCGCGCCTTTCGGGAGCTCCGGAACGCCCCAGACGAAGTCAGTGCGCCTGTCGACGCTCCTGATGCAAGCGGCGAAGCGCGGGTCGCGGAAGGCGAAGTATGCCAGTTCAAAGCGACCGCCGCCGACGAAGTTTTCCGTGGAGTCGTTCATGCCGAACATGACAGCGCGATAGTCAAGGAAGGGCAGAAGGGCTTCCGCCATGGACTTGATGGAGATGTACGGCTGCTGAATGTTGCCGCGGATGCGGAAGCTGTGGCCGTGTTCGAGGTCTCGATTGATCCGGCGCTCCTCTTCCGGCGTTCCTTTCTTCGTGTAATCCGGAAAGCGCGAATAGTTGACGGGGAACTTTTCCGTCAGCAGGGAGTAGCCGAAGGGTTCCATTGCGAGCGCGGCCATGGTGAACATTTCGCCGCACCAGAGGTTGTAGCTGATGGTGCATTCATACCACCAGCCGTCGCTCATGGTGTAGCTGCGGAACTTATCCATCAGCATGGACGGACCGTAGATCAAATAGTCGGCGCGGACAAGATCCTGCAGGACGGCGGCTGCGAAGAAGCCGCCCGTAAGGTTGGAGACGGCCCAGTTGGCGCCGGCAGGTCCGCGATTGCCCTTTTCGGCGGCGTCTGCGACCAGTCGGAACATATGGTCGATCTGCTCGCGATCCTTATCGGAATAAAGACCGGAGTCAAGCGTCAAATCGTAGCACTGCGCCGCATGATACATGAAATGGCCTTCCTGCGGAGGACCTTGGTGAACCGCGAAGCGGGTATACGGATAGCCGCGCTCCGGATGGGAAAGGAGAAGAAGATAGGCGCGCACCTTTTCGGCGAATTCCTTTTCGCGCGTCAGCTGCCATGCATAGGCGGCGTTCATGGCATTCCATTCCTGAGTCGTCCGCATCAGACAGAGAGAACCGCTTTCATTCAGCATGATGCGCGGCTGCGGCGGCGGATTCCATCTGCGAGCGGAGTCGATCGTCGCTCTTGCGGATTCGCGCATCCAGTCATACTTCTTGACATTTTCGCGGATTTCGTCCCAGCCTTCCTTCGTGCGGAGCGTGAAGGGACGCGTCATTTCGCGCACCGTGACGAATTCCACTTTCTGAACCGCTTCCGGGTTTGCCGAGGGCGTGATGAGCACGGTTTGCTTCTCCTTGCCTCCAGGCGGAATGAGATCCGGGCAGAACACCTTGATCTTTACGATCTTTTTTTCGTTCGGAGCGAGTTCGACCTTCGAATCGGAAAGAGTCGTCTTCATTTCCTCCCATCCGTCAGGGCTGAGTTCCAGACGGACGGTCTGGGGAACGTCTTCCATGTTCGTAAGTTCGAGTTCGTATTCGACGCTGTCGTCTCCCTTGCACGGGATGGATCGAATGTAGGAATAGGCATGCACGCTGTTGCCATGCAGATACTTGGCTCCGGTCAGACGCAAGGCGGCAGGATCTCCGTCAATGCGGAAGCCGAAGGACTTGATTGCCGAGATCGCGCTTACAAGCGATTCAACGCCGGAGAAGGAATCGAACGGGATTACGATGGAACGCTTTCCTGGCTCGAACGTGAATTCCGCGGAGCGCGTCCAGGGGTCGGACTTGAATCTTCCAGGAGCGGTTCGATCGCCGAACAGGAAAATCTTCACTGCAAGAGGCTTGTCTCCCTTGAGCTCGTAATTCAGCTTGAAGCCATAGGCTTCCGTGAGATCAAGCCGAGAATCGTCGCGTCCGATTCCGCCAGGACCGTTCGGCTCCGTATAGACGAATTCGGAACCGAATGGAACGCCCTGCTCATCGAGCCCCCTCCAATTGGAGAAGTCGGACATGCCCTTGCCGTCCTGATCAGGAGTCTTCTTGCGGATGACGCCGACGTTTCGGATTGGAATGAGCGTGCGATCCTTCCCAGTCGGCTGGAAGGACGCCTCCACGAAGCCGTCCTTGAGAAAACGCTCGGTCAGCGGATAATGGATGATGTAACGCCTGCCTTTCTGGGGCCAGCGGAAGCCGTCATAATTGAATTCCTTGCCGTTGATCCGGATTTCGAATTCCGCACGGCCGTCCGCGTTGGAATCCGTGTCGTCATATTCTACGACAAGCTCCTGAGGCACATCCAAGGAGTCCGCGGCGAGACGGCAGGAAAGCGGCGCGTCGCCGCCGCCGGAGAGCTTGTCAGTTTGATCGACCATGAACGGCGTCATGGAGTCGGGAAATGCGGCGGAGAGAGATGTGGCCAGGAAGCAGGACAAAAAGCCCGTTCCTGAAAAGAGCAGCTTACGCTTCATGAGAAACCTCCGTTCCTTTCTGTTTTTTTATAGTGTAGAGACGCAATGATGAATTTGCAGACGCGGATTCTTTCCTGCTAAAACATATACACGCGAAAAATAAAAAAAATGACACCTCGGCGAACCGGGGTGTCGATTTTTTGTTACTTTTTGATGCGAATGACGTTCAATGAATACGGAGGCATCACATATTGGAACTTTTTCGAGACGTCGATTTTGCTTTCGACCGGTCTGGCTCCTTTGTCGTGCGGATGTCCGGATAGAACCGTAAGCGCGGCCTTCGTGCGATAACCCTTCAAGCCGGGAATGGAGACTTCCAAAGGTCGTTCGACAGGAAGCATGTTGACCATCTTGAGGATGAGGTCGCCAGACTTGGAGTCGATCACGGAAGAGAACGCCGTGCGCACGCGGACATCCTCGCGATTGTCCTGAGTCGTCAGATTCGTCTTGACATAGCGGTCGCCGGAATTGACGCCGAAGATCTTCTGGACGAAGTAGTTGACGGTCGGCTTGACTTCCGTTCCATTGAAGTAGATCAGGTCCGGATTCCACTGCGTGCGGCCTTCCCGCGCCAGAAGAGGCGCGTAGGAGGACATTGCGACGACATCGCCGTTGCGTTCAAGCGTGGTCAGGTGAATCGCTTCTGCGAGAGCCGACTCGATATTGGTATGACGACCGGGAACGTGGGCGGCGTATTCGCCAAGATAGACCTTGGAAGGACGAGTACGGTCATACTTGTCATAGTAGTCCTGATTGTGGAGGAACCAAGCCGGCGGCTCATAGTAGTGTTCGTCAACCATCGGGAGTCCGATTTCGGTTGCAAAGCGCCAGCCTTCGACGTAGTCCGCGCCTTCGCTCCAGGGACCGACGGTTCCGATGACCGTGATCTCAGGATGCTTTTCCTTGATCGCATCGTAGATCATGCGGAAGCGCGTTTCGAAAACCTTGGAGATAAGATCTTCGTTTCCGATTCCAATGTATTTAAGATTGAACGGCTTGGGGTGTCCTGCCGCGGCGCGGACG
>CAZAAM010000093.1:2373-7675 GCA_964483055.1 uncultured Victivallales bacterium | reverse complement strand
TGCCAAAGCGCAATGCAATCTCGGCTATAGCCATTATTACGGACAAGGCGTAGAACAAAACTACGCGGAAGCCGTCAAGTGGTATCGAAAAGCCGCGGAACAGGGAGATGCCGAGGCGCAATTCGCTCTCGGCATTTGCTATAATATCGGAAAAGGCGTAGAACAAAACTACGCGGAAGCCGTCAAGTGGTATCGCATGGCCGCAGAACAGGGACATGCAGGGGCGAAGGAAGCCTTGCAAGAACTTGGCATCGACGAGTGATCCCGTCCGCGCGCAGAATGCAAGAGATGCCGGTGCCCCCCCTTCCCTGCCGCCCGATTCGATTCCGACGACCGGAAAGGCATGAATCGGCGCAAGCCTCTCGACATTCCTCCGACGCATGGATCAAGTTCGCGCCGCCGCCCGTGGGAAGCGGCGGGGAAGCGCGCTTTCCGCTTCGAACCGTCTTCGAAGCCATTGGAAACCCGACGTCACGGAAGCGGAAAATCAGAAGAACGCGGAAACGCGCCCGCTTTGCAAACGCATGAAAAAAAAAGCCCGCCTTCACGGCGGGCTTTCGATGTTCGTTGCGGAGTTCTCGACGAAGCGCGGAATAAAAGTCCGCGCTCCGTCAGGAAGGACGGCGGCGCGTCAGACGGCGCGCCCCTTTTCCTTTCGATGCCAATAGGCGGTGATGATCGGCGAAATGAAGATCGAAGAATAGCATCCGATGATGCATCCGATCAGCATGATGAGAATGAAGTCATGAATGCCTTCTCCGCCGAAGACGAGCTGACTGACAAGAACAAGAATGACGGAGATCGAAGTCAGAATCGTTCGCGCAAGGGTCTGATTCAGACTCAGGTTCACAATGTCGAAGTAGTTCATGTTCTTGTGCAGCGCAAGGTTTTCGCGCTGACGGTCGAAGATGACGATGGTGTCGTTGACCGAGTAGCCGATCAGCGTCAGGAGCGACGCGATCACCTGCAGCGTAATCTGTCCGCCCATCGCGAGGTAGATGCCGGTCGCCACGATGACGTCGTGGAGAAGCGCGATGTTCGCCGCGATGGAGTAGGAGAACTGGAAGCGGATCAGCAGATAGATGATCATGCCGATCATGGCGAAGACGAGCGCCTTGACTGCGGAAATCATGAAGGAGCGTCCGATCAGCGCGCCGAGCGTGGATTCGGAGAGCATCGTGAACTTCACTTCCGGGAAGGCGGCGTCCATGTCGGCAATGAGCCGGCTTGCGGTGACGTCCTCCTTGTCCTTGGGGCGAACGACGACTTCAAGCACGCGCTTTCCGTCTTCGCCGTCCTGCTCGTTCTTGTAGGTGGACTTGGCATCGTATCCCTGTTCGTTGAGATAGCGATCGATGTCGGAAACCGGAATGCGCTCCACGCCCTTCTCCAGCGGGACGTAGTCGACCATGATCTGCGTTCCGCCGGTGAAGTCGATGCCGAAGGCGGTTCCGTTCTTGCACTTGACGCCGATAAGGATCAGGGAGGCAAGAATGAAGAACGCGGAAATCGCGAATCCGACGAAGCGGAGCTTGACGAACGGGACGTTCGGATTCGGGAAGAACATCAGCATGTTGATCTTCTTCATCTTGAGTCCCGGAATGCGGAGCATCAGATCGAAGAGGATGCGCGTGAGGAAGACGGCAGTGAACAGGGTCGTGAAAATGCCGATGACGAGCGTCATGGCGAATCCCTTGATGGCGCCGGTGCCCTGCCAGTACAGAATCACGCCCGTGAACATGGTCGTCAGGTTCGAGTCGAAGATCGCCGAGAAGGCGCGATTGAAACCGACGTCCACGGCCGCGGCGAGCGGCTTGCCCGCTATCTGCTCTTCACGGATGCGCTCGTAGATCAGCACGTTGGCGTCGACAGCCATGCCAAGCGTCAGGACGATGCCGGCGATGCCGGGCAAAGTGAGCGTGACGTCGAAGGCCGCCATGGCGCCAAGCAGGACCAGCGCGTTGACAAGGAGCGAGATATTGGCGACCATGCCGGCGGAACGATAGTAGATCAGCATGAAAAGCATGACGAGGATCGTGCCGATGATGCCGCTGACGATGCTCTTCTGGATCGTTTCGCTTCCGACGGTCGGGTCGATGTTGGAGCGGGAGACGACCGAAATGGAGAACGGAAGACTGCCGCTGTTGAGGGCGTCGGAAACGTTCTTGGCCTCCTCCTGAGAAAAGTCGCCGGTGATCTGAGCGGCGCCGCCGTAAATAGGCTCGTTGAGAACCGGAGCGGAATAGAGCTTGCCGTCAAGCACGATGGCGAGCCTGCGTCCGACATTGGCCTCCGTGACGCGACCGAATTCCGCCGCGCCTTCCGGGGTGAAGCTCAGCTGGATTTCCCGCTGTCCGAAGCGGGAGACTCCGACCTGCGAGTGGCGGATTCGATCGCCGGTCATCTGCGGTTCGATTTCGACGAGTTCGTAACGAATGGAAAGATCGCCGTTTCTGTTGCGCTCTTCGACAGAGAGGAATTCGGCTCCTTCCGGGGTGTCGAGATAGGCGTCCGGATCGCCGCCCTGCTCCAAATAAGCCTCATAGGCGGCGCACGCCTGCTGGCTCATGGGATGGACAAGGCGGAACTCCAGGCGGGCCGATCGGAGCAGGATCTTCTCCAGATTGGCCTTCTGGTCTTCAGAGACGATCGGCACGCGGACGGAAATGTAGTCCTGTCCGGCGGGCGAAATCTCCGTTTCAAAGATATTCTGACCTTCCAGGCGCTTGCGGATCGTCTCGATCGCAGTGTCGCGCAGGGTGTCGTAGTTCGTGGAAGTGACCTTGCTTTCGTCCGGCTTGAGACGAAGCAGGAACTCCGCGCCGCCGTTGAGATCGATGCCGAGACGGAGCGAGCCCGCCGCATTCTTGCGAACGAGGGAGATGACATCCGCATTGTTCTGCAGCTTCTGCGACTTCACCGCAGCCGGCTTGATGTAGCGGACGAGATCCACGGGATAGCTTCCGGTCCCGTTCACGCCAGGGACATGAATCTCCTTGGCGGCCGCTTCCAGCGCTTGGGAGGGATAAGCGTAGGCGAGCTTGTCGTCGTTCTGCTTCTGCTTCGCGAGATCAATGACCTTTCGGATCGTCGGATTGTTCCGGTCGGCAAGGAGCGACTCGAACGTCTCGTAGAAGTCGCTCTCCTGAAGCGGGAACATGGAAAAGACAAAGACCGCGACGACGATCAGTGCGAAAAGAGAACGGAGAAGGACCGGCTTCTTATTCATTTCTTAGCGACCTCGGCGGGCTGGGCATTGTCCGAGGAGACCGAGGTGATCGCGACCTTGGAAACCGTGATGACCGTGTTGCTGGCGATCTTGACCTGCACGACGTCGTCCTTGACCTCGACGACTTCGCCATGGATTCCGCCGGCCGTGACGACTGCGCTTCCGCGGCGGAGGGAGTCCATCATCTGCTGACGACGCTTCTTCTCCTTGGCGTTGGTGCGATAGGAAAGATAGACCATGGCGACCAGGACGACGACCATGATGATCATGAACGTCCAATCGCCGCCCGGCTGCTTTTGAGCGGCAGCCTGTTCCGGGGCGGCGGACGGAGCTTGAACCGTCATCGTCGTCTGAACCTGCGGCGCAGCCGGAGCCGCTTGAATCTGGGCGGGCGTAGAAGAAACCGGCGTCGCAGTGACCGCAGCTGCCGCATCAGCGAAAATCATGTTCGAATGCATTGGAAGATCATCCTTTTGTTGAATTTTCAATGGTCTTTAAAATCTGCTATGAAGGAAACACTATACACCGCATTCGGCGTTTTTGCAAGTTCCAAAAGGAGGGAAATCCGGGGTTGCGGAAAAGAAAACGCGACCGCAAGTCAATTTTTTTCCCCGCGGGCGGAGTCGGAGCGCGGACGACAGACGGAAAGTATGAAAAGTCCGTTGCAGAAGAAAAGAGCGGACATGACAAGCAAAATCGCGAGCGCGAAGAAAAGTCCTGCTTGCAGATTGTCGTAGCGGCTCTCCAGTTCTTCGGAAACTTTGTTCAGCCCCTTCACGGTGCGATCGATGGAATCGAGCGCCTCCTGCTGCTTCTCCTTGTTGAAGACCGCAAGGCTGTTCTCCGCCGCGAGCAACGCCTTCTGCAATGCGGGGATGGCTTCCTTGAGCTCTTCCGCCGATCGGGTCAGGCCCTTGAACGGGCGGTTGTTGAAGAGTTTGGCCTCGCTCAGCTGCAGAAGCGCGTCCGCAAGCGGCGCGACGCATCCAGCGATGGAAGCAAGATGCCGCATCGAATCCCGGTAGACGGGGAGAGATTCGATGGTTGCAAGATAGACCTCGCGCTGAGACCGAAGCGTCTCCGCATAGGATTTGAAGGAATCGCTCGTCTCGCGCACTTCCTCGCGTTCAAGAAAAGAGATGAAACGAAGAAAGCAGAACACAGCCAGAAGGGCGAGCGCGACTGCAAGCAGAATCTGAGCCTGCCCAAGAAGACGAAGCCGTTTCAGTCGCGACGCGGTCATGGGCGACTGCTCAATCCGGCCGTGGGCGACGGCGGAAGAAGATGTTCCGGCACGCTGTAGAACTCCGCCTTTACCTTCGTCTTGAAAAGCGGCTTCTCGGCGTCCTTGCCGTAAGCATAGTCGATGCTGTCCTTCATATAGGTCAGCGCCGTGTCGCTGTTGTCGGTGATCACCCAGCCGGGAGCGGTCTGATTGTAAATCTGATCCGAACGAGCCTCGCCGGCGGGAATCTTGTCCATACGCAGAATGACGACTGCGTTCGCGCCGCGTTCCCTGGCCGCACGGGAAAGAGTGCGTCGAATCGCGGCGGAATTTTCGTTGGGCGAAGCGGTGTATTCCGCAATGCCGAGCGCGACGGATCCGACAGGCGGCTTTTCGCCTTTGTTGCGATTCATGTAATAGAAAACTTGAGCATCGGACGGCAGAGCGTCAAGCGTCTCGCCTTCGTAAGTCACGGAAGAACACGCGGCGCCGAAGCAAAGCGCGGCGCAAAGAATCGTCGGAAGGCATCGCTTCATATCCATGATTCTCCAAGCATTCATAAAGGAAGTTCCTCTTTCGTTTTTCTGTGCGGCGGCATGTCGCCGCATCGTGCGAAGCCGCCGGAAACGCGTTAATATACCATGGACGCGGAAAAAGTGCAAGCGCGTCAGTCCAGACGGAAGACATCCAGATTCAGCTTTTTCAGAAATTCGTCGAAATCGCGCTCCTCGGAAAGAATCATGTTCGGAAACGCGCGACGAAGCATGGCGGCGAACAGGCCGGACCCGCGTTCCGTGACGACGCGTCCGCGCGCATCCTTGACGCATGCGCTGCACAGAGCGCAGCTC
>CAZAAM010000093.1:0-2363 GCA_964483055.1 uncultured Victivallales bacterium | reverse complement strand
TCAGCAGAAACGCTGCGACATCGGCGCGGGCGATCTTCTGCAGCTTGTCGTCCGCCCATTCCTGCATCTTCATTGTAACATCCTCGCCGGTCGAGGAAACGCAGAGGCGCGTTCCGTTCCGGGAACGTTCCAAATGCATGGGGCCGCGCGGCACGGAAAGCCCGCATTCCATCTCCGGACAGACGGGATAGAAATCGACGCGGCCGTGAAGGCGCTCGACGATGCGCGCATCGAGCTTTGTTCCGCCATCGTAACGGCAATGCATTCCCAAAAGACAGGAACTGACGCCGATTTTCAACTTCTTCAATGGCATGAAAGCCCCCTTCCCCTACCCGGAAAACGATCGATGCAGCTCGCAGACCGAGCAATCGAAGCAATGCGGCGAACAATGCCGCTTGTACAAATGAAGCATGCCCTGCTGTTCCGCAGCGCTGCGCGGACGCTTCAGTCGTCCGTTCAGACAAGTCTCATCGAACAGTCGCACGATGGAGTTGTCTTGTGAAGGAGGAAGGGCGCAATAGAGATCGCGAATCGTTCCTGCGAGCTCGGGATCGCGCTTCAGCTCCGCATAGGCGGAGAGAGCCGGCGCGATCACGTCCGCCAGCATTCCGTTCAGGCGGCCGGTTCCGAAAAGCGCACGCCGCTCCTTCAGACGCGCGGAACGAAACGACGTGCGCCAAGTCCAGAAATCCTCCGAAGCATCCAGCCGTTCCGCGAGACGCGACGGAAGCTCTTCGCCAGGAGCCGACTCGACAAGACGGATCAGCTCCGTCCAAGGATCGAGTCCGAACGCCTTCTTCCAGCGACAAACGACGGCAAGTCGACGTTCAGGGCTGTTCAGCGGACGGCAGGAACGTGAAAACGCGATACGGTCCATGGAACGAGGACGAAGCGACCACCATTCGTCCCAAAGAGCCGTTACGACATCGCGCACGCTCGATGCGACGCACGGTTTGGAGGACGGATCCGGCAGGAGGCCGCTTTCTCCCCACAGAATCGCTTCGAAATGGGCTTCCAGAACGTCGTCAGGATAAAGACACAGGCGTTGAAACAGCTCCTTGAACGGCACGCGGTTCTCCGGCACGCCAAGCCAGTCCAGGAGAGCGCGCAGGAACGCCTTGCGAAATCCGGCTGCGATCGCATTCTCCGAAAAAACGCGCATCTTCGATGCAAGCCGATCCAATCCGGCGTCCTGCACGAACGAACGAAGCTCCGCATCGCTCATAGCCGCAAAACGAGGCGCGCAGGCGGCGCGAAGAACTCTCCTGGGCTTCTTTCCGGATGCATCGGCGACGCATGAACGCGTCGAATCGTCCGCAGCCGCATCATCGGGCAGGACGATCGTCGGAACGTCAGGAAGAAGCGGAACGTTGCCCGGAGTCGTGTCATTGACGCGCACGACGTGCAAAATCACTCCGCGATAGCGCGGATCCTCAGAGTGGCCATGTCGAAGCCAATCGCTGGCGCGGACATGAATCTCGACCGCTCCCTCCACGATGCGCCCGTCCCATTCGATGCGCGCGCCGAGGAAGTCCGGACCGGCGGCATGATTCCAGACGCCGGGCGACAGAATGCGAACGGATTCGCCCGATGCGGACCGCAATTCCGAGCCCGGAGCGATGCGACGCCATGCGACCTGCGCGGCCGCTTCCGCGCGGAGATCGCGTTTCTTCGATTTTTCTTTCGCACTCATAAGGAAAAGTAATCCGAATTCGTCGTTTTTTCAAGGAGCGGATGCAAGTTTTTCGCAATTCTCGGCAGAGCGTTCGATCCGCATGGAGCGGACATCCCGGCGCAATGCTCGTCCATAGATGCGGAAAGCAGTCTTTCCGTTTTGATTTTTCGCTTGGTCGGGTGTATATTTTCGCGCAAGTTTTTTTCAAGAAACGCCGACGAACCGTTCAAGGAGAAAGCATGGATCGGGAATTCTTCATCTGCGCCTGCGATGCCGGATTGACCGGCGGAATCTATCGCTTCGAGCTTCAGGGAAAGGACTTCATCGCCCTGCTCGGCTTCACTCCTCTTCCGACCTGCTCCTGGATCGCCGCGAATGCCGACTGGACGCGCTTCTACGCCTCGGCGCGTCGCGACGACGAAGCAGTTCTGGCATCCTTCCGCCGGGAAGAATCCGGCGCGCTGGAGCCAATGAACGAACTGAGAACGAAAGCCCGCTCCATCACGCACATCGCAGTCTCGCCGGATCAGCGATTCGTCTATTGCGCGAACTATCATGACGGAAGCGTGACGGAAGTCGCGCTTCGAGAGGACGGCTCACTCGACCGCGTCGCAAAAACGATTCGGCATGAAGGATCCGGTCCGAATGCGGAACGTCAAGACTCCGCGCACCCGCACTGCGTCCTGTT
>CAZAAM010000092.1:0-7760 GCA_964483055.1 uncultured Victivallales bacterium | reverse complement strand
GAGTGTGAAGGTTGTTCATGTAGAGGTATTCCGTGAGAAAGAGGCCGACGCCCTCGGCTCCGTAGCGGAAAAGATCCTCCACGTCTTGAATTCCCTCGATGTTGGCGAAGATCTGAATGCGGAATCCGTCTTCGGTCTCCGCGGCGAGCGAAGTCTCCTTGAGCAGTTCGTTGTACAGCTCGTCCGTGCGGCTCATCTTCTCCGTGAAGAAGTCGAGCGTTTCCTTCGTGGGATTCAGGACGACCATGCCGAGGAATCCGTCTACAATGACCGTGTCGCCCGTGACGATTCGTTCCGTGATATGACGCATGCCGACGACCGCCGGAATACGCATGGAACGCGCAAGAATCGACGTATGGCAGGTCTTGCTGCCGATTTCGATGGCGAATCCTTTGATGTTGGCTCGGTCGAGCGCGACAGTGTCCGAAGGACGCAGGTCGCGGGAGATCACGACGGTGTCCGGCGGCAGGGATTCCAGAGAAATCTGCTGAATGCCGGAAAGGTTGCGAATGACGCGATCCGCGACGTCCTGCACGTCTCCGACGCGCTCTTGAATGTAGTCGTCGCTGACGGAGGAAATGGCGGTGATGTAGCGCTGGATCACCGTCGTGAAGGCGATGTCGGCAGGAATGAGCTTGGAGCGAATCGCTTCGACGACCTCCTTGTGGAGCATCTTGTCTTCGACGATGAGCAGATGGGCGTCAAAGATGCTCGCTTCACGCGCTTCCAAAGATGTGAGAAGCTTCTTCTGGAGGTCGAGGATGTCATTCTTCGTCGTTGTGATCGCTCGTTGAAAACGTTCGATTTCCGCGTCGACTTGATCCGGAGAAATGGTTTTCCCGGCGGCGTGAAGCGGTTCGGCAGCCATGGCTCCGATGACGCAGACTCTGCCGATGCAGATGCCTGGCGAGGCCGGAATGCCATGGAAAAGGATTTCCTTTTTTGTTCGTGGTCCTGCGGCGTCGAGCGTATTCGGATCGGAGGCTTCAGTCATCGGAGAACCCTCCTTCGATCAGGTCGGAAATCTTCTGCATGAGCTCTTGGCAGTCGTCGCCGGAGATCTCGACGCGAATCCTCGTTCCGCGCGGCGCGCAGAGCATCAGCAGCGACATGACGCTGCGTCCGTCCGCTTCGTTGCGAGTGGCAAGATTTGTCACTTTGACTTCCGAATGGAACGGCGCGACTGTCTGCACGAAAAGGGAGGCCGGCCTGGCATGCATTCCAAGCAAGTTATGAATAATGAACTCTTTATGTATGCAGGTCTTTCCCATGAGAGAAATCCATCCGTATCCAGGTGCGAATTCAAGTTGAAAAATACGTTATAGTACTTTACATCGAAAGCCTCTGAATGCAAGCGGAGGAAAGGAAAAAGGGCGCAAGTTTTCATAAAAAAACCTTCCGGTTTTCAGAAAAAGAAAGCCCGGAAGGAGAAGGCGTGCGCCAAGCTCATTCGTTAGAAAAGGTTGCATGCGACCTTGACGACGACTTTTCGGACGCGGCAAGGCGCGGCGACGGCGCGCTTGGCGTAATGCGCGTCTCTCGGGAAAAGCACGGCGAAACGGCCGGGCGTCATAACCAATTTTGAAGCAAGGGCTTCATCGCTTAAATCATAAAACGCGACATCCGATTCCTTCGAATAAGGAGTTTGAACGGAAAGGCTTTTTTCAGGCGCGACAAGAATGACTTCCTCGCCCTCAAGACAGTACTGGATGTCGATGAAGTCGCGATGCGCTTCCAGCTTTCCCGCCGACTCCTGCGTCGTCTCGTAGCTCTGCACCATGGCGTAGATGTCGCGCCCTTGAATCTCAAAGACGCCTTCCTTCGCTGAGACGGGCAGGGCGTCGAGGAAGGCGAAAGCCTTCGCAACGGCCGGCGAAAACCGGAATGCGTCCCAGTCGCGAATGTCGTCGAAGATCATGCGCGCCTCACTTCCCGCAGCACTTCTTGTATTTTTTGCCGCTTCCGCAGGGACACGGATCATTCGGTCCGATCTTCTTTGCCGTTCGCGTGTAGGGCTTCTGCTTCTGGATTTCGCCGTCGTAGAAGAACCAATCGCCGTTTCGACGGCGGAACTGTGCGATCTCGTGATGAGCCATGTCCACGTTCTGGCTTCGATACTTTGCTACGAATTCGACAACGCCGTCCTCGTCTTCCGCTCCGCCCTTTTCCGTTCGAAGGATTTCAAGCCCCTTCCATTCGGACTGCCGCGACCACGCTTCGACCTGCGCGCGGTCATTGTCGGCGCGCATGGCCGGATGGACGGAGTCCATGATGAAATCGATCGCGCCAATGACGTAGGCGGAGTAGCGGGCGCGCATAAGGGCTTCCGGCGTGGCGGCCTTCGCCGTTCCTTCGATGATCGGCTTGCAACAGGTTTCATAGGTCGCGCCCGAGCAGCACGGGCAGAGATTCTTCGCTTCGTTTTCGTTCATAGATAGAATGACTCCATGGATTGTGAATGTGATTCCGCGCGATTGGCGGAAAGAAATGTGTTGCTGAGTCAGCGCGTTTCCATTGCGTCGAGCAGAAAGCGCGGCGGACGAACGGGACGCCCGTTCTTGAGAAACGCATGGATCGTCCAGCCGTCCGCGATCAAATCGCCGTTCTGGCGCGTGATCGTGCATTCGATGCGGCAACGGACGCCTTGCACTTCCGTGATGCGCGAGGTGATCGTAAGCACATCCTCGAACAGGGCGGACTTTCGGTAGCGGCAGTATGCTTCGCAGACAGGCAGGGCGTAGCCTTCCTCCTCCAGCTGCGTATAGGGACAGCCGATCGTTCGCAGCATTTCCTCGCGCGCCATTTCAAAATAGCGCAGGTAGTTTGCATAGTAGACGACTCTCATTTGATCCGTATCCGCATAGGGAACGCGGTATTCAAGAGGAACCGCTTCTTTCATGATTGACATCCTTTCACGTGCTTGAGCAAAAGTTGCAACGTCTCTTCGATAGAGAGGTCGCTGTTGTCGATAAGCATCGCATCGTCCGCCTGTTTGAGCGGCGCGACCGAGCGTTCGGAGTCCTGACGATCTCGTTCCGCGATTTCCGCGGCGACGCTGGCGACCGTCGCGCCGTCGGGCGTTTCGCCGCCTTGCGAAAGACGGCGTTTCGCGCGCGCTTCCGGAGACGCGGTCAGAAAGAACTTGTGCGCGGCGTCGGGAAAGATCGCCGTTCCGATGTCGCGTCCTTCCATGACGACAAGCTGGCGTTTCGCCGCATCGCGCTGGATATCGAGCGTGAATTGACGGACAAGCGGGAGTGTCGCTACGTCCGAGGCTCCTTGCGCGACTTCCTGCGTGCGGAGCAGGGCGCCGGGAAACGTCCCGTCGATTTCAATGTCAGGATTGCCCCCTTCCGGCGGAACGGCGTAGCGGACGTTCGTCGTTGCGAGCATGTCTGCGATGCGAGGCGCGTCCTTGCAGGGAATGCCGAGATTCAGCGCCTTCCATGCGATGGCGCGATAAAGGGAACCGGTGTTGATGTACGGAATGTTCAGGCGTTCGGCGAGCATGCGGGCCATTGTGCTTTTCCCGGATGCGGCCGGACCATCGATCGCGATGACTGAAGACGCCATGGTTTGAACTCCCTTGCTGACTTTGAATTCATTGTTTTGGATCGATGCGCCGGTAGAAGGACACGTCGACCTTGTCATAGAACTTGTTGCGCATTGCTCCAAAGACGAGAATGGATTCCGGCGAACTCTTGAGATAAACTTCGCCCGCATTCGGTCCGAGCGCGCTTTCGCCCCCTGAGCCGGAAGGGATCCAGCCCTGATTGCGGAGGGCGGCCGCGATTTCCGTGGAGATGGTCGCAGTCTTTTCCGCAGGGACGGAGCAGGTGGCGAACGCCGCGTTTCGAAGCGGGAATTCAATCAGATTGAGCTCCTTCGCGTCGGACGGGAGCGGGAAGTCCTTCGGCCAAAGGTCTTCCGAGCAGACCTTCGCCCGATCCTTCGGCAGTTCCATGGAGAACATGAGCAACGAATTCATGCCGGGCATCTGAACAAGGCAGATTCGCGCTTGCGAGCCGTCCTTCCGGGGAATCGAAAGAAACAGCGTATCCGCGTTTCCTGCGACTTTCGCATCCGGAAAGAGTTTGGGAAACGCGGCGTGAACGGCATCGATCCGCAGATCGGAAAGCGCGATCTTCATGGTCATTTCGCTTCCGTTGATGCGGAGCGGCTCGCTCCAGAAGCCTTTTGCGGAAAGGAATTCCGCCGCGATCTTTTCTTCGTTCTTCTCCCCGTCCGCGGCGGAGGCTCCGAAAGGCCAAAGAGAAAACACTTCCGCGTGCAGCGGGAGGAGCGTCCCAAGAAACAGGAGAATAAAAAAGATTGTCGCATGTTTCATTCTTCCTGTCCTCCTTGCGGAATGGGGTAGAGTTCGCTCAAAATCGACCAGAGACGCACCATTTGGACTGTCGTCCCGATGGAGATCCGAAGCCATTTCCCGGTCAGCTCGCCGGGGAAGTAGCGCACCAGCACGTTGCGCGCTCTCAGAGCCGCAAAGCATGCGGCGGCGTCCCCGTCCGGCGGAGATGCGAACAGGAAGTTCGTTTCCGAGGGGATGATGCGGAATCCGAGATCCATCAGACCGATGAAAAGCATTTCCCGCGCGAGTCGGATTTTGTTGATGCATTCGGCGAAGTAGGCGGGATCGCGCAGCGAGGCGATCGCAAGCTTTTGCGTCAGATAGGAGATGTTGTACGAATCCTTCATCTTCATCATTCCGGCGATCACGTCGGGATGCGCCGCCGCGAAGCCGAAGCGGATGCCTGCAAGCGACCGGGACTTGGAGAATGTTCGCGCAACAATGACGTTGGAATGCTTCGTCACGAAGTCGAGGCAGTTGTCCGATGCGAAGTCCGCATAGGCCTCGTCGATCAGAACCATGCCGTCGAAGTTGCGGACGATTTCTTCGATGATCGCCTTAGGGAACGAATTCCCAGTCGGCGCGTTCGGACGCGTCAGAATCAGAAGATTCGCTTTTTCCGCCTGCTCCGGCAGATCGTCCGGAAGCTGGAAGTTTTCCGTCAGGCGGATGAAACGGCACTCCGCGCCCTGAAGTTTTGCAAGCGTCGGATAAAGCGAGTACGTAGGTTCCAGACAGGCGACGGGGCGCTTCGTGTCGCAGAAGCAGCGAATCGCGATATTGAGCAGGTCGTCCGAACCATTTCCGCAGATCAGATTTTCGCGCTTGAGCCCGTAGACGGCGGCAAGTTCGTCGCGAACTTCATCCGCATTGGGATCGGGATAAAGATTCAATCGCGCCGGGTCCAGCGCTGCGAACGTTTCCATTACGCCGGGCGAGGGCGGATAGGGATTCTCGTTCGTGTTCAGCTTCAGGAGGTCGAGGACCTTCGGCTGTTCTCCGGGCTTGTAGCCCTCCATTGCGTCGATTTCCGGACGAAAGAAAGAGCGGTATCCCTGCTGTTGTTTTTTCATGACCGATGCTCCCGACGGATGGTCGCGCTCCGCTTGTGCGCATCCAATCCTTCCAGTTCCGCGAATTGCACGATGTCGTCCATTTCCTTCAAAAGAGCTTCTTCCGTGTATTCCAGCACGCTGCTGCGGCAGACGAAGTCGCTGCCTGTGATGCCATGGAAGAACTTTGCCGTGCCGGCGGTCGGAAGCACGTGGCTCGGCCCGGCGACGAAGTCTCCGGCAGGCTCCGGCGTCCACGATCCGAGAAAGATCGCGCCTGCCGCATGAATCGATTCCGCCAAGGAGCGGGGGTCGGCGCATTGAAGCTCCAAATGTTCCGGCGCGTAAGCGGTCGCGATTTCCGCGGCTTCCGCCCGGTTGCGGCAGAGAATCAGGAAGATGCCGTTCTCCAGAACCTTTCGGAGCGGACCTTGCCGATGAAGGGTTTTCACCTGCAGTTCGATCTGATCCCGCACGGCATGAAGCATGCGTTCCGAATCCGTGACGAGCACGGCCTGCTCCAAGCCGCTTCCATGCTCTGCCTGCGAGAGAATGTCCGCTGCCGCGAATGCTGGATTCGCGGAGTCGTCCGCCACGACCAAGATTTCCGAGGGGCCTGCGACCATGTCGATCGCAACCTTGCCGTACACGAGACGCTTTGCCGCCGCGACATAGGCGTTGCCCGGTCCGACGATCTTGTCGACCGGCTCTACTGTCTCGGTTCCGTACGCCATGGCCGCGATTGCCGTCGCTCCGCCCATCTTGTAGACTTCCGTCGCTCCCGCCGTCTTCATTGCGTACAACGTCGCTGGATTGACCTTGCCGTTTTTCATTGGCGGCGTCGCGGCGACGATTTCCCGAACGCCGGCGGCGCGCGCGATCGCCACGGTGTGCAGAACGCTGGAGACCAGCGGCGCGGTTCCTCCTGGCACATAGCATCCAATGCGACGCATCGGGGAGAATTTCTCGCCAAGGGTTACGCCCGGGCGCGGAGACATGGTCCACGCTTTCGGGATGGTCTTTTCCGCGAATTCCGTCAGATGCGCGATGGCGTTGCGCACAGCGTCCTTCGTGCGCTCCGAGACGCTTTGTTCCGCCTCGAGACATTCCGCTTCCGAGACTTTCAGGGAGGCGGCATCGAGCGTGACGCCGTCGAATTTTGCGATCTGCTCCAGCACGGCGGCGTTTCCGCGCATTATGACGTCGCCGACGATTTCTTTCGCGCGCGCTTCGATTTCAGACGGAACTGCGGGACGCCGGTAAAGGGTTTTCAAGGCGGCAGCGTAATCCGGGCTGCGATAGTCGAGTATGGTCATAGAATGCAAGCTCCCCAAGAAAATTCAAATTCAGCGATCACCCTTATATAATAGCCCGTAATGCCCGGATTTGCCAATGCATTTTCAAAAAATGACATCGAAAACTGCACAATAAAGCGCTTCCGACGCGCGTTGTAACGAGTGTGCAAGCAAGAGAAAGTCTGAATGCACAAAACGATTCAACAAAAAATGCTCTAAATCCAATGCAAAGGAGTCTTGACATGATGAAAAAAACAGCATTCACCTTCGCCGCCGTCTGCGCCGCGCTTTCGCTGACGGCGATCTCGTCCGCCCAGCCGCCCCCGAAGAAGGACGGCGCAAATGCCGCTCCGCCGCCGCCGAACATGGAGCGTCAGTCTCTGCCTGTTCCCCTCAGCGAGGAAGCGCAGAAGCAGATCAAGGAGCATTCCGATGCCATCCGAGCAATCATGGAGGCCGAAACCGCCCGCATCAAGGCGGAATGGAATGCGTTCAAAGAACTTGTAGACGCATACCGCAAGGATACGACGAACGAGGAGGCCAAGGCTAAGCTTGCCAAGGCGATCGGCGACAAGTATGATGCAGAAATGGCGCGCCGTCAGGAAGCCTTCGACGAGCAGAAAGCATCCAAGGACGAATTCGTCAACAAGCAGCTTGAATTCATCGCCAAGGGCGACAAGGCGATGGAGCCGCTTCCCCCGCCGCAGGCCGGAGAACGGATGGCCCCGCAGGCTCGCGATCGCAAGGGACCGCGTGGTTGGGGTCATCGCACTGGAGCTTGGGAGCGCGGAGCGCGTCATGGCTGGGGCTGGGGGCATCGCAAGGTCAAGCGCATGCAGAATTGCCCGAACGGCGACATGAAGCGTCCCGCTCCGCAGGGATGCTTCGCTCCTGGTCCGAAGTGCGCGCCTGCTCCTGGCCCGAAGTGCGCGCCTGCTCCTGGCCCGGAAGGAGCGCCTGCTCCGGGACCGGAAGCTCCGGCCAAACCGGCGGAATAATAGCAATTCCGTTTTCCCGGACGGATTCGAAATCGGCGACGATGCG
>CAZAAM010000091.1:0-8183 GCA_964483055.1 uncultured Victivallales bacterium | reverse complement strand
AATCTGTTCATAGACTTTCGAGCAGACGAGCGGCGCGGCGATCTCCAGCTACTGCGGCTGGGCGACGGCGTTCGTGCGCGCGAAGATGCGACTCGTTTTCACAATCGCGGCAGAGAGAATCCATGGCGCGGGCTTTTTCCTCCCCGCCAGCGCGGAGCCCGGGAAGATCGCGGACTTTCTTCCGCGCATGTCGGAATAGAGCCCCGTTTCCGGGTCGCGCTGCGCAAGCTGACGCGGAAGCGCGGCGGTCAGAGCCATGTGCAGAGCGTCCGCCATCGCCAGATCTTCGCGAAGGCTGCCTTCGCAGTTCCCTTTGTTTGCGCGCGCGACCTCCTTCAGATCATCGACGAGGTTGCGCCACTCCCGGAGACGGCGCGCGTTGTAGAAGTTCTTTTTGGCGAACTGGCGCAGCGATTGGCGGGAGCCGAGCTCGTCGAGCGCGCGATACAGCCGGATCGCCCCCAGAAAGTCGGAATCCGGACATTCAAAAGCCTTATGCGCGCGATCGGCCTCCTTTGCCGCGTCGAAAGGACGTTCCCGCGGATCGGGAATGCTCAGCCACGCCGCCACGATCAGCGCCTCCGGCAGGACTTTGAAGCGGTTCGCGCTCATTAGAAGACGCGCCAGATGCGGATCGACGGGGGTCTCCGCCATGCGGCGTCCGTCCGCAGTCAGCGCGCCGCGCTCGTCCATGGCGCGCAGGTCGGAAAGAGCCTGGCGCGCCTCCCGAATAAGAAGCGGCGACGGCGGGTCGATCAGAGGAAACTCTTCCAAAGGGCCAAGTCGGAGCGATGCAGTTTGCAACAGGACGCCGGCAAGCGAGGAACGCTGAATTTCCGGAGGAGTGAAGTCGGAGAATTCCGCTTCCTTCTCCTCGGAGTAAAGGTGGATGCAAAGACCGCTCTGCGTTCGGCCGCAACGCCCGCGTCTTTGTCGCGCGCTCGCCTTGGAGATCTCTTCGATGCGCAGCTCCTGAATGCGGGAGCGCGGATTGTATCGGCTGAGGCGCGCAAGCCCGGAATCGATCACGATGCGGATTCCGGGGATCGTAAGCGATGTTTCCGCGACGTTCGTAGCAAGCACGATTCTGCGCCGTCCGCCGGGACGGAACACTTTCTGCTGGTCGCCGGAAGAAAGACGCCCGAAAAGCGGAAGAATCTCCGTGCGGGGGAGTCGGCGGCCTTCCAGAAGCTCGGCGCATTCACGGATCTCGCGTTCGCCCGGAAGAAAGACGAGCGCATCGCCGTCCGGATCCAGTTCGTCCAAGGCTTCGACGGCGCGCATGACGGATGCGGACAATTCCTCGTCCTCCTCCGGCGGGAGGTAGAGATCCTCGATCGGAAAGAGCCGACCTTCCACCTCGATCGCAGGCGCCCCGGAAAAGAACGCGGAAATGCGGTCGGAGTCCAAGGTCGCCGAAGAAATGATTACACGGAGATTTCGTCGTTTTTCCAGAATCCGCTTCACGCATCCGAGCAGAAAGTCGATGTTGAGAGTGCGTTCATGAATCTCGTCCAAAATCAGACAGTCGTATTCCAGCAGACGCGGGTCGAACCGCGTTTCCGCAAGGAGAATGCCGTCCGTCATGAACTTGACGACAGTTCGTTCGCTCGTTCTGTCGTCGAATCTCACTTTGCATCCGACTTCGGCTCCGTACTCGCATCCGGTCTCCGCCGCAAGACGGCGCGCAAGAGACGAGGCGGCGAGGCGACGGGGCTGCGTGCAGCCGATTCGCCCATAGCGCCCGAATCCGAGAGAAAGAGCGATTTTCGGCAGCTGCGTGGTCTTGCCGCTCCCAGTCGCGCCGCAGACGATGGTGACCGGGTTCTCCCGCACGCTTTTCGCGATTTCCTCCGCACGCTTTGAGACAGGGAGATCTTCGGCAAGACGGATGTTCAGGCTTTCCGCCTCCTTCACGCGTGCGTGAGAAGCAAGCGCAGTCATTCTGCGATGAAGCTCGACGTGCTCTTCCGCAGCCGCCCGGTCGACAGCCGCAAGACGCGAAGCCAGGCGCGCCCGATCGCGGATCAGCAGAGCCTTTGCGAGGAGGGGAATTTCCTTCTTCAGCTTCGAAATGTCATGTCGTTGGTTTTGCATAGCGGGGGAAATATAGCATGAAACGCGGAAATTTCACCCGCGCGACGAGGGAACACGAGGAAAAATCAGGGCGGAAATCGAGCGATGCGAAAAAAAATCAAAAAAAATTAGTTAAGACTAATTGACAAGAAAAAAATGTGGATTATATTATAGCATGTGGACAGAGGAAGAGACGTCTTGTTCCCGGTTCAGCATCCCGGGACTCGGCTCTTCCTGAAACGAACAAAGCGAAGAAGCGAATGAACTGCTCCGAACAAAATGTTGGATTCCGGTCGTCGGACGATGTTCGAAAGGGCTTGCGCCATGCAGCCGGCGCCCCTTTCCGGCTTCTGAAAACCCGGCGCAGCAGAGGTAATGAAAAAGAAGGAGAATTCTTGCCTTGTGGGGGCAATGCGGGGCGGTCGCTTCCGCATGTTCGTTTCACGCACGGAGCCGGCGAATCCGTCCAAAACGGCTCTCGGTTTTCCCTGGGGATGTTTTCAGGTGCGTCTCTGCGGGAATTCCATCCAAAGAGCCCGCAGTTTTTCAGTTCAGCCGCAGATCAGGCGGTCTGGCGCTGCGGGCTCTTTTTTCTTGATAAAGTTAGCTTTGGCTAATAGATGAAGGGCTGGCATCGAAACGGAACAGGAGCATTGCTGCGGCTTCGCCGGTCGAGAGCCGTTTTACAGCAGATTGATTCGCCTTCGCGCCGGAGGCGGACGACCGATGTACAAAAACGAGCGCCGCGGGGTGCGGCGTTTTGCAATTATTGTAAAAAATATCAGTATGTTTGAGGTGTTGAGGCAGTTGGCATGCGATGTGCTTTAGGAAAAAGCGTTTTCGTTTTTGAGTGACGTCTGAATGCAGAGGAGCCGACTGAGTTCGAAGACGAAGACAAGGCGGCGCAGTCAGTCGCGACGGTTCGGCAACGAGGCCTGTTCGTGGCGAATGACGGCGAAAACAGACATGCGAAACATGAAGCTTCAATGTCCCCCCCCAACTAAACCCCATATAAGTAAGGAGAAAAGAAAAGATGAATGCAATGGTTCGAAAAAGCCTGCTTGCGATTCTTGCGGCCGGCGGCTTGGCCCAGGGCTATGCGGCCGAACCGAATCCCGCCGCACAGGCCTTGTCCCCGACGGAAGTGGAAGAAGCCGGAGAAAAGGAGCAGCGGATCACCTTCATTCAGGATGATGCGCAGGATAACTTCGTCAGCAAGGTGTACGAGCTTAAGCATACGGTGGCGGCGGATTTGGCTCCCTTCGTTAAAAGCGCAGTGATTCGCTTCAATGAGGGATCATCCGTGTCGAGCTTGGAAGACCTGGAAAACAAGCGGCAGCTTCTCATTGTTTCGACGACGACGGACATGATGCCCTACGTCGACGAAATGGTGGAGAAGCTCGATCGAAAGTCGAAGATCGATGCGTACGGAACCGGCGTTGCCGGAACCGGCATCGCGTATGGAACGTACAAGCCGAAGTTCCGTGCGTCGAAGGACATGCGCAAGGTGATCGTCGGAGGCGAAGTCTCCAGCGGCTCGCTTGATTCGAAAGTCCGACTTGACTCCGCGACGAATATGTTCTACTTCAAGGATACTCCGTATCGCGTGAAGGACATCAAGGACAAGCTTGCGTGGCTTGACAAGCCGATCCCGCAGGCGCGCATCGAGCTGACGGTCTACGAGGTTCGCGACAGCGACCTGAAGGACATCGGAATCGACTACCTCGCGTGGAAGAACGGTCCGGGCCTGAACCTCTTTGAGGCCGGCTACGAAGCGTTGTCCGTGCAGGCGGCTGAGACGATCTTCAACGAGCTTACGCAGCGCGGTCTGGATCTCTTCGGCAACTTCTCGTACGGATTCGGCGGCATGTATACCGCTCCGGCGTTTGACTTCAGCTTCATCCGCATTCTTGAACAGAACGGCAAGGCGACGGTCAACAGCACGGCTTCCGTCATGGTGTCGAACGTCGCGGACAAAGTGTTTGCGGTGTCCTTCTCGCCGGAATATCAGAACATCCTGAAGGATGAGGATCATCGTTCGAGCGTGGACGTCGGCGGAAGCGCGGAGCTGAGTCTGTCGATTTCGAGCGCGACGATCACGGGCGCCAAGGATGGCGTCGTGAACTTCGACTACACGCTGGTCGGATCCAATGTCGTGGAGCGCAACAACATGGGCGTCGAGATTTCCGAGACGACCGAGACAACCTCCTCTGTGACGCTGGCGTTCAACAGTGAAAAGCTGCTGATGAATTGGACGCTTTCGAGCGACGTCGAACAGACGATCGGCGTGCCGTTCCTCTGCGAGCTGCCGATTCTGAAATACATCTTCGGAACGACGACGAACAACACCGAAATCACGCACTACTTCATTGTTGCGAAGGCCGTCCCGGTCGCCATCAACAATGCGATGCAGCCCGGAGAGATGGCGGAGTTCACCGAACTCGTGAAGCGTTAATTCCAGGATAAAACTTAAATGCAAGGACTGACAAATATCATGAAATGCAAATTTTCCATTGCAGCGGCGGCGCTTGCCGCAATCGCCGGATCCGTCATGGCCGACGATGCCTCGGCGCCATATCAGGACACGGTCGTCAACGCTCGGTTGAACGTCCAGGTCGATAAGGATACGCAGGTCGTCTACTTCATTCGTGACAACGCCGATCCGGACGTGGTGACGAAGACCTATGTGCTGAAGCACGCGGATCCGTATGAACTGCGCTACTATCTGCGCGAGATCGTGCAGTCCCGCAGAGTGGACGAGTCGAACACCGGCATTCAGGCGATCAAGTACACGGACGGAACCGGAATCATCATGATTTCCGCTGAAGACTATCGCTTCGTCGATTCCGAAAACGGACAGGGCATCGACAGCATCGTTGCGACGCTGGATCAGCCGAAGGTCGTTTCCTCCACGGGTCAGGCGGTGTATCTTTACAATCCGAAGTACCGTCCCGCCACGGAACTCCGCAAGATGGTCCGCGTCGCCGGCGCCAATGTTGCAGACGATGAGACGGAGAACATCGGCGGATCCGACCGGATTCGCTGCGACGAAGGCCTGAACCTGATGTTCTTCGATACGACGCTGTTCTCCAAGAAGAACATCACGGACGTCCTGAAGGAATACGACCGTCCGTATCCTGAGGTTCGCGCGAAGATCACGGTCTACGAACTCTACGCGGAAAACGATGCGAAGCTGGGTCTTGACTTCCAGGCGTGGAAGAACAACGACGGCATCGACCTGTTCAGCGTGGGCGGACGCTTCATGCAGAACTATGCGCCGGATGGAAGCTCGCTGACGCGCGGAACCGGCTGGGGCGACACGAAGTACCTCAACTTCAATCCGAAATGGAACACGAAGTACATCGACTTCCTGACCAGCAAGGGCAAAGCGAAGGTGCTGCACGAGTCCGAGATCACGATCCGCAACGGCGCCACCGCTGAAATCAACCGCACCTCGCAGGTCTTCCTGGCGACGACCGAAGCGATCGAGGATTCCTCCGGAGTCGAAGAAGCCTATGCCTATGCAACGGCAGATGACGGCTACGAGCTCGCCGCCACGAACAAGGACGGCAACGCGATCGAAGTCGTCGGCGACGATTCCGACATCACCGTGCTCCGCATCAACAAGCAGGGCGCTCCGGAAGCGCGCTACTTCATCGAACTTCATGAGGGAAGTGCGTATTTGGCAGTGAACGGAGTGAATGTCGGACGCAAGGCCGAAGCCGTTACTGCAACGCTGTCGGATTCGACCGGAACGCCGATTGAGTTCGATTCCTCGCTGAGCGTGTCGTTCATGAAGGGGAACAAGATCAATACGACCGCGTCCAACGAGTTCGGATTCACGATGCAGCTGACTCCGTCCATCACGGAGAAGGCGACGATTCTGAGCGTGAATGTGGCGAACAGCTCCCTGATCGGCTACACGTCGACCGGCGAGGCCCGCATTCAGCAGGGGACGTATCTGGACTCCGACTTCATGATCTCCAACGAGGGCACGAAGCTGGTGATTGGCGGAATCGAGAAGCGCGACGTCGTGAGCGTTTCCGGCGGACTTCCGATCCTGAAGGATCTTCCGCTGCTCGGATGGATCTTCTCCACGGAAAGCGAATCGACGAAGAAGTCTCAGCTTGTGGTCGTCGCGGAAGTGATTCCGGTTCTTCCGAAGGACGAGCTTCCTGAGGGAATTGCGAACGACGTTTCCAAGATCAAGGGCGACCTTGGCGACGCGGGCGAGACGAATACGTTCGGCTATCGTCAGTTCCTTCTGGATTCCGATCGCTGAAGCATCGAAGTTCGTTCGACGAACATGACACAATAGAAGCGCGTGAACGACGGAGCATTCCGCTCCGTCGTTCGCGCCTTAAGAAACACAAGGGGTTGAGAAAATGTCGGAACAAAAATGCTCATGCGGATGCGGCAAGACGCCGCGCAAGATGCAAGAGTACAAGATTCCTGTGGAACAGCAGGAAATGTCGCTCGCAGATCTTCCTATCGGGATGACTGCTACCATCGTGAAAATCATGCCGAAGCTGCGCGGACGCAAGAAGTTTGCAGACGTCGGATTGGTCCCTGGAACAGAGCTGCTGATGGAGGCGCACGCCCCCTTTGGCGGTCTCATTCGCGTCAAGGTGATGGAAACAAGCATGGCGCTCCATCGCGACGATGCCGAGAACATTCTTATGAAAAAGGAAAGCTGAGGCATGAAGAAACGTTACAGAATCGCGCTTGCCGGCAATCCGAATTGCGGCAAGACCTGCATTTTTAATGCGTTGACGGGCGCACGACAGCATGTCGGCAATTATCCGGGCGTCACCGTAGAAAGCAAGAGCGGCGTTTTCAGCCTGAACGGCGCCGAAATCGAGCTCATCGACTTGCCCGGCATCTACTCGCTTTCCTCAAGCTCCCCGGAGGAGGACGTCGCGTTTCAGGAACTTACCAAGCCTGGAATCGACCTGATCATCAACGTCATTGATTCGACCATTCCGCGCCGCAGCATGTATCTGACGACGCAGCTCGCGGAGCTTCACATTCCAATGCTTCTCGCCTTCAATATGAGCGACGAAGCGCAGAAGAAAGGCTTCAAGTACGACATTCCGAAGCTGGAGAAGTATTTCGGATCGCCCATCGTAGAAACGGTCGGCTGCCGGGTCGGCGGATGTCGCTCCTTGCTTGAGAAGCTCGCCTATGCTCTCGCATCGCTGGAAAACCACGGCGTTCCGATGCTTTCCTACGGGGCTGACATCGACGATGCGATCAACGCGATTGCAAAGAAGCTCGACGATCTTCATATCGAACGGTACGCGCATATTCCGTCGCGCTTTTTTGCGATCAAACTGCTGGAGCACGACTCCTCCGCAATGCGCATCGAGGAATTCAAGCCGGTTTATGACGAAGTCGAAGCGCAGATCAAGCATCTCAGCGAAAAGCATGCGATCGAGACCGAGACGTTCATGGCCGACTGCCGCTATGCGATGCTTGCCGGCGCCTGCCGCGACGCGATCTCCATGACGCATGCGCGCCGCAGGGAAATCTCCGACAAGATTGATACGGTCATGACGAACAGATGGCTGGGGCTTCCGCTCTTCTTTGTCATCATCTACGCCATGTTCTGGTTCACATTCACCCTTGCCGATCCGCTGATGGGCTATATCGAGGACTTCTTCGGATGGCTCTGCGACATGATTAACGCGAACTGGAACGAAGAAACGGCTCCTTTCCTGCGCTCCCTCATCACGGACGGCATTATCAGCGGCGTCGGCGGCGTGCTTGTCTTCCTGCCGAACATCCTTTTCCTCTTCTTTGCGATCGCGATTTTGGAGGATTCCGGCTACATGGCTCGCGCGGCATTCGTCATGGACGGCATCATGCGCAAGTTCGGACTTCAGGGCAAGAGCTTCGTTCCGCTGGTGCTCGGCTTCGGATGCAGCGTTCCCGCGATTATGGCGACGCGAACGATTGAATCGGAACGCGACCGCAAGGTCACGATCATGATTCTGCCTCTGATGAGCTGCGGCGCGCGCCTGCCGATTTACGCGCTCATCATCCCTGCGTTCTTCGCGCTGAAGTATCAGGCGACGGTCATGTGGATTGTCTACATCATCGGCGTG
>CAZAAM010000090.1:0-8280 GCA_964483055.1 uncultured Victivallales bacterium | reverse complement strand
CGTGCGGCTCGCGCTTGCGTCGGACGGAAACGCCGAAGCGGCCGAGGGCGCGTCCGAGCGAAGAATAGTGTCCGTGCGCATAGGCCAGAAGAACCGCCTTTTCAAGATTCAGCGAGCCATCCGGATTCATGCATTCCTCCGAGATCTGCACCGCGAGGATTTCAGCCAGAAACAGATGGTGCGCGCCCAGTTCGAGAACCTGCTTCGTCCGGCATTCCAAGGAGAGGGGACATTCGCCAACGATTGGCGCCGCGACGCGCGAACCGGGCAGAGCTGTCAAACCGCGTTCCGCGAACTTGTCGTGATCGCGTCCTGAATTGACGCCGCACCAGTCGGTCGTTTCCGCGAGTGCGACGCTCGGAAGATTCAGCGTGAACTCGCCCGTTTCGCGCAGAGCTTTCCAGCTGAAGCGTTCCGGACGGACTCCGATGGAAAGCATCGGCGGCTCGCTGCAGACGATTCCCGTCCATGCGACTGTGAGCACATTGTTTGCAAAGCCCTTGCCGCCAGTCGCGACAAGCGCGGGCGGAACAGGCGCGAGCTGAGTGCTTCCGGGCCAGATGATCTTGTGCATGTTCGTTTTCCTTTCCCTTTCAGTTCCGTTCCAAGGCGGACGCGGCGTTCATGATGTCGCGGACAGCGTTTCGGCGATGGCGCGCGCGGCGGCGCGGAGGTCGTCGTCCGAATGGGTCGCCATCAGCGCAACGCGCAGACGAGCCGATCCCTTCGCAACCGTCGGATAGCGGATGGCGTTGATGAAGAAGCCTTGTTCGAACAGTCGTTGCGAAACGCGGACGGCGCGTCCTTCGTCTCCGATCAGGATCGGGATGATCGGCGTTTCCGCCGACGCGTCGATCCCGTAGGCATGCAGAGCGTCGCGGAAGACGCGAACGGCGCGCTGCAAGGCGCGAACCCGGTCCGGGTTTTCCATGACGAAGCGCGCAGCGGCCGTCGCCGCGGCGAGATCCGCAGGAGAAAGCGACGTGGAGAAGACATAGCTTCGCGCCTTGTTGCGCAGAAAGTCGATCAGATCGGAGGAGCCGCAGACAAAGCCGCCGCTCGACCCGAACGCCTTGGAAAGCGTTCCCATAAGAATGTCCGGACGCCATCTTCTGCCGAAATGTTCGACGATGCCTCGTCCGGTCGCTCCGAGGACGCCGGTGGCGTGCGCTTCGTCGACCATGGAAAGAAGCCCATGGCGTTCCGCCGTTTCCACAAGACGGGGCAGATCGACGGCATCGCCGTCCATGCTGAAGACGGCGTCGCTGACGACGAGACCGCTCATGCAGGGGTTCTCTCGGATTTTGCGTTCCAGATCGTCCATGTCGTTATGACGATAGATCACGATCTTCGCCTTGCTCAAACGGCAGCCGTCGATGATGCTTGCGTGATTGAATTCGTCGCTGAAGACGACGTCGTTCGGCCCGACGAGGGCGGAAATCGCGCCGACGTTCGCCATATACCCCGTGTCGAACAGAATCGCATCGTCCGTGCCCTTGAAGTCGGCGAGAAGCCGTTCCAAGTTCTTATGGAGCGTCATTGTTCCGGTCGTGAGTCGCGAGCCGCCCGATCCCGCGCCGAACTTCAGGGCCGCATCCGCCGCCGCCTGTCGAACGCCTGGTTCGTTGGCGAGGTCGAGATAGTCGTTCGATGCAAACATGAGCATGACGCGTCCTTCGTGCGCAACCCGTGCGCTTTGCGCGGATTCCAGAACGATTTCCTTCCGGTGGAGATTTCGCTCCTTCAGTTCCTCGAGCGCCGATTCGATGCGGGCGGTCTTCGACTTCCTCACAATCGCCGTTTGGAGTTCCGGAACGCGGTCGACGAGAACGTGGCGGCGTTCCAGAAATTCTATCGTCTCCGCGACCTTTTCCTTTGATCCGCCATAGAGGAAGACACGTCCGCCATTCGACGATCCGAGTTCCTTGAGGCGCGAGATGCGGACGTAGCCGATTGATTTGGATGCGATATAGCCGGTCACGTAGTCCGGGTCGTCGGAAATGCAAATCTCTCCCACGACGCCCGGCGCGTTGACGACCTTCGTCGCCAGAACGATCGCTTCGGCGTAATGGTTCTTCAAGGCGGAGAAGGGCTTCGACGCGGATTGCGCATCATCCATGAAAGTGGCGCGGACTCCGCGCACGCGATCGGGTTCCAGTCGTTCCAAGGTGTCGACGTCGAGAAGGATTGCGCCGCGCATGCCGGCACATTCCTCGCGGAGGATTCGCACGACTTCATGCGGATCGGCGACGCCGAGATCGCGCAGACGCGCCTCCATCAGCGCAAGCCCCTCCTCCGCATCCTTCGCTTCCTGCGTGGAGACGGGGAGCGCCTCCAAATGCAGAATCTCTTCCGCAGGCGTCGCTTCGCATTTGATGTTGATGAAGTCCGGCTTCCCCTTCGCATGGCGCATGGCTCGTTCCAGCAAGGCGTCCGCACATGCTCGAAGGGCGGCTTCCGGCACGATCTTTTCCGCGCCGGAGACGTGCGCGCCGCCTGACGACGCCCGCATTTTGACGCTGTAGAGCTTATCCATTCGCAAGCAGTTGCATGGCGTTGGCGATGCGCTCCAGATCGTCGTCCGTCGCGATGAAGGGCGGCATTGTGTAGATGAAGCGTCCGAAAGGACGCAGCCAGACGCCGGTTCGCTTCACGATTTCATGCGCGCGTTCCGGCGAGGGAAGACGGTCGACTTCCAAAGCGCCGACCGCGCCGAGGACGCGGACCTCGCGGACGTTCGGAATTGCCTTGCACGGTTCCAGAAGCGTGCGGAGCGAAGATTCGATGCGGCGGACGGACGTTGCATAGTCGCGTGTTTCGAAAAGGTCGAGCGAGGCGCAACCCGCGGCGCAGGCGATGGGATTCGCCATGAAGGTAGGTCCATGAATCAGCGCGCCTTCGCAGAAGGAATCCGTCGCAATGCGTTCCGCAACGGCGCCGGTCGCGATGGTCGCGGCCAGCGTGATGCATCCGCCGGTCAGATGCTTGCCAAGACAGACGACGTCGGGAGCGACTCCGGCGAAGTCCATGGCGAAGCGCGGACCGACGCGATGGAATCCGGTCGCGATTTCATCGAAGATAAGAAGAATGTCCAGCCTGGAGCAGATCGAGCGGAGCTTTCGGAGATATTCCGGATGATAGAACCGCATGGCGTTGGCGCCTTGGAAGACCGGTTCGCAGATGACGGCGGCGATTTCATCCGAATGGCGTTCCAGAAGCTCTTCGATCGGAGCGAACGCGTCGTCGTTCCATTCGCCTGAGAACGGAATTGTCGGTCGTTCCGCGAAAAAGTGCTGCGGAAGAATGCCGCGGAACATGGCATGCATCCCGTCCGGATCGCTCAACGACATGGCGCCGGTCGTGTCTCCGTGATAGCCTCCCTTGAACGCGAGCAGTCTGCTGCGTCGCGGCTTGCCCGATGCATGCTGATACTCCAGCGCGATCTTCGCCGCGACTTCCACTGCGATCGAACCGGAATCCACGTAGAAGACGCGATCCAGTCCGGGGGGCAGGAAGCGAACCAGCTTTTCCGCCAAGCGGACGGCCGGCTCATGGGTGAAGCCTGCGAACATGACATGCGGCATTTTCGCCGCCTGTTCGCGAATGGCTTCGACGATTTCCGGCGGACAGTGTCCGTGCGACATGCACCACCAGCTGGAGAGACCGTCTATCAGCTCCTGCCCGTCCGCGACGCGGATCTTCATGCCGGACGCGGAGACGGCGCATTCTACGGGAGGCGGCTCCGTCATGGAGGCATAGGGATGCCAGACGTGCTTGCGATCGATATCGAAAATGCTCATGATTCAGACTCCGAAAATGGGGCGGAAGTCGGGATCCGGCAGATTCGCGAAGTCCACGTGCGGAATGGAGACGAACGCCTCCGACTGTCCATATTTTTTCAAGTACTTGCAGATCATGCGGCAGGTGTCCGGCTCGATGGTGGGATCGGCGGGAATTCCGGCGTTGTAGACGACTCCTTCAAGACGCATGTTCCGCGTCGTCAGCGCTTCAATGGAAAGCAACGTGTGGTTGAGACTGCCGAGACGTCCGTTTGTCACGAGAATCGTCGGCCAGCCTTCCTCACGAACGAAGTCGACTGTCAGGCAGTCCTCCGTCAGCGGCACGGCAAGACCGCCCGCGCCCTCCACGAGCGTGACGGCATGCGCGGCCGCGACTTCGCGCACGGCTTGCCGCATGGCGGAGAGATCGACTTCGCGATGTTCCAAAGCGGCGGCAAGATGCGGGGATGACGGAAATCGGAAGATCTGCGGCGCAGTCAGGTTCGTCGAGTCTTCAGGAAAGACGGCGCCGCCCATCATTTCCCTGTGCTTTGCCCGGTCTTCGGAAAAGCCCGGCGGATTGCCTGTCTGAATCAGCTTGACCGTGATGACGTCGATCCCTTGCTTCAAAAGATATCGGGCGAGGAGCCCTGTCACGACGGTTTTCCCCGCATCCGTGTCGATGCCGGAAATGAAATAGATCGGATGCGTCATTCGAAGTTCTCCAGTTCCTGAATGAATTTCGCGTCGTCGGCGATGGAGCGGCCTCGCGTAGTGAGATAGCCTCCGGTGATCATGGAGTTCAGACCGGAGAGCATCAGAAGTCCTTGGAAGTCCTTCATGACGGTTTCCCTTCCAGCGGCGAACTTGATCATCTTCGTCGGATTGACGAGTCGGAAGATGGCGAACGCCTTCGCAACCTCCGCCGGGTGCATGATCTCACGGCCTTCCAGCGGCGTTCCCTTGATTGGAAGCAGCACGTTGAGCGGCGTTCCCTCCACGTCCAAATCGCGAATGGCGAAAGCCATGTCGACGCGATCCTCCCACGTCTCGCCGAGACCGAAGATTCCGCCTGTACAGTTCGTCACGCCGAACTCTTTCAGATAGCGGATGGTCTGAATCTTTTCTTCGATCGTGTGCGTGGTGGCGATCAGATCCTGATAGCGGGCGGGATTCGTCTGGAGATTCATGTTGTAGCGCCACGCGTGATGTTCGGCGAGCAGACGCGCGCATTCTCGCGAAAGAATGCCGATGGAAACACAGATTTTCAGGTCGGGAAGCTCCTGATGAAGCAGATCCAGCGTTTCCAGAATTTGTTGAAACTCTTCGTTCGGCTCCTTATAGCCGTAGCCGCTCATGACGTATCCGAAACGGCGGACGCCTTCGTCGTAGGCTTTCTTTGCGGATGCGAGGACTTCCTCCTTCGGCAGGAGCGGATACGTTTCGATTCCGGTGTTGTGATGCGCGCTTTGGGCGCAGAACCGGCAGTTCTGGGCGCAACGGCCGGACTTTGCGTTGATGATGGAGCAGGGCGTGATTTTCTTCGCGAACTTGACTCGCACCTTGTTCGCCAGCGAAACGAGATCCAGAATGTCCGGGCCTCGCACGTCGTTCGCAAGAGAAAGCGCCTCCTCTCGCGTCAGATTTTTCCCGTCGAGAACTTTGTACGCGTTTTGAATGGCAGGGTGAATCATTTGCATTCGGCGTTCCTCCATGTTGAGGACGGAAAGCGGCGCGCCGCTTCCAAATTATAAGGAAAATACTATATCACAAAATGCCGAAATTGCAAGAAATCCGAAGAAGATTCCCCTTCATCGGCAAGCGTTGGGAGAAGCCGCATCCGCGCCTTTGCAGAGCTCCGCTCGTTCAGAATGCGAGCAGAAGCACGCCCGCGACGATCAGCGCAAGCGCGACCGCCTTGCGCTTGACGTTCCGGTCATGGAAAATCGCCGATCCGAGCAGGAACGTCAGAACAACGCCGACGCCGCGGCGGACAAGCGTGATCATGGCGATCTGCGTGTCAGGACAGCTGACGGATGCAAAATAGAAGTAGTCGGACACGATGAGCAGAATTCCGGCAAGCGGCACGGTCCAGCGCCATTGGAATGCGACGCCTTTCCGGAAGAACAGCATGCGGATCGCATAAAGCGTCCCCAGAATGATCACGAGGTCGACGGAAAACCAGAGCTGCACCGTTTCGCGCGGGATTCGCCAGACGCCGAGAACCTGCTTGTCGTACAGGGCGGAAGCCGATGCGAACAGCGTCCCGATCATGATGAAATGAATCCCTCTGTGCTTGAGGAAGGAGATCCCTTCCATTCTGCCCGCGACGGAAAAGAGATAGTATCCCGCGAAGACGAGCAGCATCGCCAGACCGTGGAGCGGCGTAGGAATTTCATGGAAGAGAATCACGCCGCCAATGAAATTCCAGAGCGGCGAACTCGCGCGTATCGGCACGACGATCGAAATCGGCAGGACGCGCAACGCATAATAGGAAAAGGTCCAGACTCCGGAGACCAGCAGCGCCTTGACGAAGATCAGAAGCCAGATCATCCAATCGCACGTTGCGGCCGCAGCAAGAGAGACGCCTGCGAACGGAAGCGCGACAAGATAAAACGTCGTGCCGGACAGCGTCGCGAAGAACAGCGTCGGCATGACGGAGTTTCCGTTCACCGCCGCCTTCTTTGAAATGTCGTAAAAGGAAAGGACTGCCGCCGAGGAAAGAATGAGAAGAAGCCAGTTTTGCATGAGTCGGAGAGCCTTGTTTTATGAATCGTTTTGCGTCGCCGTCAGTCAGATTCGGACGACCGTGACGCCGTATGAGCCTGGCGCGCCGACGTCCTCGCCGGGAAAGAAGTCGCGGCAGGGAAGCCTGCCGTTGCGCAGAGCGGCGCGAATGCGCGTCCGCAGAATGCCGGAACCGTCTCCGTGAACAATGAGAATCATCGCGCCTGCGTCATGGCGTTTCAGGGCGCGAGAGAGAAAGTTGATCGCTTCATCGGAGGCGAAGCCGTGCAAGTCGTAGATTTCGTCATAGACGGCGGTTCGGTTGCGATCTGCTCCGGAGCGCTTCATGAACGCCGTCCTTTCGGAAGGCGTTGGGCGCTTGCGTTCGAATCGGCGTTCGCGCCTCTTGCCGTCCCGCCGCCGGCGATCGTCGCAAGCGCAGCACGCATGCCGTCAAGCGGGCTTCGGAAGTCGTCGAGATTCATACATTCTTCGTGAAGGGTCGCTGCGCTGCGCTTTTCGATGCCGTTTGCGTCGCCGAGTCTTTGCACGGAACGATGCGTTTTCGAGAAGAGACTGTGGCTGAACGGTCTGTCGCATTTCGCCGAAAGCTCCTTGCGTCCGCAGCATGATCCGCGGATGTTTCCTGCCGTGCCGCCGTTGGCGACGAAGTTCCGGAGCGAGCCTTCGAGAAAGGCGCATTTCTTCGTCGGAGCGCCGAGGCGGAGCATGTCTCCGTCGTTCTTGCACGAGCTCCCGAGTATGACAAGCGCGGCGTTTTGCGGTCCGATTGCCGGAAGACGGCGATCGAAGCCGTAAAGATTCGTTTTCTGAACGAACGGAAGTCCGGTCTGTCTGCTGCGACCGCTCTTCAGTTCCGCTGCGGCTTCATTTCGCCGCGTCGCCGCGTCCTCGTCGGGTCTTTGCTGCGATTTGATCCGTTCCATGGGAAAGCCTCCTTCAAATCGGAGCGTGCAAAAGGAGCAACGTTTGCGCATGATCCGTTGCGTCGTCATCCGCGTCCGAACTGGAAAGGTCTTTAAAATACCATGGAACGGCGAAAATGCAATGCGGACCGGAAAGAAAAAGGGACGCTCCGCCTCTGGGAAAGGGAGGCGAAGCGTCCGCGCGGACCGATGTCCGGCGCATTCGCGCGAGAATCGAGGGTTATTCCTCTTCCTGATGTTCCGCGCGGAATTTCGCGACGATTTCGTTCATGACGTTGGTCGGAACGGCTTCATATCGTGCGAAGGAGATTTCATGGGATCCGTGTCCCTGCGTCATGGAGCGGAGTTCGGTCGCGTACTTCTGGATTTCCGCCATCGGGACTTCCGCCTCCAGAACCTGAAGTCCGTCCTCCATGTTCATGCCGAGGATGCGGCCGCGCTTGTGATTGAGATCGCCCGTAATGTCGCCCGTAAAATTGTCCGGAATCGTGATCCTGACGTTCATGATCGGCTCGAGCATGGCCGGCTTGGCCTTCTCCATGGCCTCCTTGAACGCGCGGCGCGTAGCGATCTTGAACGCCATTTCGCTGGAGTCGACTTCATGATATTTTCCGTCGAAGACGGTGACGGTGATGTTCTGGACTGTGCATCCGGCGAGCGGACCGCGCTCCATCGCTTCATGAACGCCCTTTTCGACTGCGGGAATGAAGTTCTTCGGAATTGCGCCGCCGACAATGGCGTTGACAAACTTGAATCCTTCGGGATTCGGCTCAAGACGAAGGTGGACTTCCGCGAACTGACCGTGTCCGCCGGATTGCTTCTTGTGA
>CAZAAM010000089.1:4851-8301 GCA_964483055.1 uncultured Victivallales bacterium | reverse complement strand
CTTCGTCATCATCTTCTTCGGACTCGCGGCCGTTCTGATCGGCGTTCTGCTCTTCTTCCTGCCTGGAATCCCGCTGGCATGGACGCTCCTGCTCTTCGCCGTTCTCAGCGTCCTTCTGCTCGTCCTGTTTCGGAAGCTCGCGCCGGCGGTCTTCAAAGGCAAGTCCGACAAAGAGGATTTCGAAATCGACTCGGACGACATCCGCGGCGCGCCTGCGACAGCTCTTTGCGACTTTGAACCCGGCGAAATCGGCCGGGTTGAATTCCGCGGAACGGACTGGAATGCGTCGAGCGACCGCCCCGTGAAGAAGGGCGAGCTTGTCCGCGTCGAAAGCCGTCGGAATCTTACGTTGAATGTACATTGATTTCGCCTCCACGACTTCTTCAAATAGGAAAGGACCCGTTGTCATGCTCATCGTCGCTCTCATTTTTATCGTCGCCGTCGTCATTACGCTCTTCAAGACGGCGCGGATCGTTCCTCAGAAGCAGGCATGGATCGTCGAACGCCTTGGCAAATATCGAACGACGCTCGGAGCCGGATTGCACATTCTCATTCCGTTCATCGACCGTATTGCATACAAGCGCGATTTGAAGGAGGTCGCCATCGACGTGCCGCCGCAGCAGTGCGTCACGCGCGACAACATCATCGTCGAAGTGGACGGCATACTGTATCTTCAAATCATCGATCCGGTGAAGGCGTCCTACGGCATCTATGATTATCTTTTCGCATGTTCGCAGCTTGCGCAGACCACGCTGCGCTCGGAGGTCGGCAAGCTGGAGCTGGACCGCACGTTTGAAGAGCGCGCCGTCATCAATGCCGCGATCTGTCGCGAAGTCGACAAGGCGTCCGATCCATGGGGCATCAAGATCACCCGCTATGAAATCCGCACCATCACGCCTCCCTCTTCCGTGCTTGACGCCATGGAGAAGCAAATGCGGGCGGAACGCGAAAAGCGCGCCCTGATCGCAGAGTCCGAAGGCGACCGGCAGTCGCGCATCAATCGTGCGGAAGGCATCAAGCAGGAAGCGATCGAAATTTCCGAAGGCGAAATGCAGCGCCGCATCAACGAGGCGAACGGACGCGCCGAAGAGATTCGTCTCGTCGCCAACGCCACGGCCGATGGTCTTCGCACGATCGCGCAAGCCATTCAGACGCCCGGCGGCGACGCCGCGATGAATCTCCGACTTGCCGAGCAGTACATCGCCGAATTCGGCAAGATCGCCAAGGAAGCCAATACGATGGTGCTGCCGACCGATCTTTCGAACGTCGCATCCATTCTCAAGACCGCGACCAGCGTCGTTGAAAACATGAAGAAGGGTTGACGGACTGACCGCGTTCCTTCCGTCGCTATCGACCTTCAAGACGCGCGAATGATGCGCGGAAGATTTCATAAGGAGAAGGGGAAGCATGAATTTTGATCGGCTTGTCTATAAGAAAAAGGAATCGATCGGCGGCGTTCAGGTTCGAACGCTGACGGTCGATTTTTCGGAACGGAAAATCGCATGGGATCGCGACGGCGACGCCCGCGAACGTCTTTGCCCGGAAGGGGACTGGAAAGAGCTTTGCGAACTCCTTTCCGCCTGTCGTTTCGAACGGTGGGAGGAGGCGCGCGCCCCCCGACAGGACGCCTCCGCCTTCGAATGGAGCATCGAACTGTTCGACGGCGGGCGTTCCGTCAAGCGCATGCAGGGCGATGCGTCCGTGCCGGATGCATGGTCTTCCTTTCAGTCGTTCGTCCGTTTTTGCCGCCGCATTCTGAAGCGTCCGGGCAAGAAGCCGCACGATCGCGCAGCCGGACGTTTCGATGCATAAGAACCGGTTCGCAAGAAACCGGTCCTGCGGAATTCTGAGACTTGTCATAGGCGAACAGGAAGGGATCGGGAGAATTCATACGGGACTCCTTCTGTCGACCTGATTGCGGGCGCATTGCGCGGAACGACGGAGCAGGGAGTGTTCCGGTTCCAGAATCGTTCGTTCGGGCGTCCATAGTCATGAGCGCCGTCTGTTGCGTGCCGTATGCCGCTCCAAGCGATAGTCTGCAGTTCAAAGCACGAGCATCGTCCCGGAGATCGGACTTTTTCGGGCTTCCATATGGCGGCCGGCGTCAATCAAGCATTGACAAGCGGGTTTTGAAGAAATTCAATGGGATTGAACGCGAATCGGCGTTTCCTCCTGTTCCTGCGGGCATTTCAACTGCGTTTCGACCTGCGGCGCGAGAAGGGAAAAAGGGCGAACAGGAATGTTCCGGAGAATCCAGAATCCGAAAATGACGATCAGCGTGATGCGAGCGAGCCCGCGCGTCGTCGCCAGCGACGGCTTCCAAATAAGAAGGGCGGCCAGCGTCAGAGCGGGAAACAGCAGGACGTTTAGCCGAAAAGCGCGGTACAGGTTTCCATGCAGAGCCGCATGCAAGGCGCGTCCCGAACCGCATCCGGGGCAATGCAGACCGGTCGCAAGCCTCCATGGACAGTCTGGGAAAGCGCGCGACGTCTCCGGATCATGAAAATAAAGGAAAAGCATGGCGCCGAAAAGCGCGGCTCCGACGGCGAGGCAGCGAAAAAAGGACATCGCTGTCAAGTGGCATTTTATTTTTCCTATGATGGGCATGAGCGCATATTCTTAAAGAAAACGGAAAGTCTCCGCCGATTTGTCAAGGCGCAAAGGGAAAAACTTGAAACAAGCGGCGAAGCGCAGAACACGTTTCATGTCCGAAGTTTTTTTCTTGCCTTTCGCATGGGCAGGACAGCTTTCGCAAGCGCTTAGTTTGCAATCGATTTTCCGTATCTTGCGATCAGGCCAAGCGCGCCGAGAATAAGACCGATGAAAAATGAAACGAGACACCATGCCTTGGCTTTGTCGGAGGCTTCTCTTGCAGCAACCGGATGGTTGACCGCCAAACATGACGCAGCTTTCGCCGCATATGCGATGGCCGGAATGCCAAGGGGAAGACAGCATAGGATCGTAACGAAAATCGACTCCGCCAAATAAGTTTTTATTTCCATTCGTTCCATTTGCTTCAGTTCAGAAGCTCTCATGGCGCAACTGTCGCAAAGATCGGCTCCGTTTTTCATTAATATTCCGCAACGCTTGCAACTATTCATAGAAATTCCATTCCTCTCTTGTAAACTGTATTTCGCCTTTTGTTTTTGCCAAAGACGTCGTTCCCAACGCGCATTTCATCAAAAAAGGCGGCTCAAACGGAAAAGCTCTTTTTCTTTCATAATTTGATCTTTTAAGACGGTCGAAAATCTCAGTCGCTCAACAGGAGAAGTTTGAGCAGGCTAAGCACGCAACATCCAAGACCAACGCTCGCTGCGGCGATGCACCAGACTCTTGCTTTCGCCGAGGCGGCTTTTGCTCCGTCGATATCCTGTGCGGAAAGTCTCGAAGAAACGTTCGCCGCATATGCGATGGCCGGAATGCCAAGGGGAAGACAGCATAGGATCGTAA
>CAZAAM010000089.1:0-4751 GCA_964483055.1 uncultured Victivallales bacterium | reverse complement strand
CGACAATGGCTTCCGGAAGATAGGTTTTGACAACCTCCTGACGCGTGACGTGAATTTCCGCCCCGCATGAAGGACAGAACGCGGCATCGACCGCGACTTCCTTTCCGCAATTTCTGCAAAACATGGGCTTGCCTCGCTTTCCGCCGCATCGCGGCCTTCTTTGAAAGAATAAGGCTAATATAGCGCAAGAAAAAAAAAGTCAAGCGCGTATGCGAAAAACACGATTGCGCATTGCCGGGGCGGCGGGCGAAACGAAATCGGAATGGAGCAACGCGAAAAAAAAGGTTCGATTTGGAAGGAAGCTGAAAAATCGTTTGTCGCCGGAAGCGTTTCGCGAAGGAGAAGCGAAGAATCGCCCTCGTTCGTGCCGCCTTTTCGGATTCGCGCATCAGAAATTCGGACGCATTCGCCCTGCAGAACGCGAATCCTCGCTTGCGAGATTCCTGCTCCGCGGAGGGTCAGGCTTGAATGCGGCCGGCAAGGCGCAGCATTCGGCAGGCGAGAACGCCTGCGCCGAAGCCGTTGTCGATGTTGACGACGGAGACGCCTTCCGCGCAGGAATTCAGCATCGTAAGGAGCGGCGCGAGTCCATGGAAGGACGCGCCGTATCCGACGGAGACGGGAACCGCGATCACGGGCGATTCCACAAGTCCTGCGATTACTCCGGCCAGCGCTCCTTCCATGCCTGCCACAGCAATGACGACATTCGCTTCACGGATTTCGTCGATCTTGGAAAGGAGACGATGCAGTCCGGCGATGCCGACGTCGAAATGACGAGAGACGTTCGCGCCGAAGAATGCCGCGGTGCGCGCCGCTTCCTCGGCGACGGGAATGTCGGCCGTGCCGCCGGTGCAGACCGCGATCGAGCCGGGCAGAAGAGGACGGTCTCCGCATTCAAGAACGACGATGCGGGAAAGCGGATCGTATTCTGCAGGAAGTTCGGCTTCGCGAAGGGCGTCGAACTGTTCCTGGGAACACCCGGTTCCCAAGACGCGCTCTCCGGCGTTGTGAAAAGCCTCCATGATCTTGACAAGCTGCGGAACGGTCTTGCCTGGGCAGTAGACGGTTTCGCCCATGCCCGTGCGCCGCCTCCGTTGCAGATCAAGCTTGGCGAAGCCGATGTCGCGAAACGCTTCCTGTTCCTTCATGATTTCGTCCTCCAGTCGAGTGAAGACGTTGCGCTTCGCCGTTTTGAATAAACGTCCGCGCGCACGCCCGGTGACCCAATGGAGAAAATAGAACACGCTTTCGCCCGATTGCAAGGCCGCATTGAAAATTAAGAGTCGAAAATGCGAAAAAACTCTTTCCCGGACGGATCCGAACGACTCTTGTCGCGAATGAGGACGATTTTTTTCATGTTCCATGCCGGCGGAACAGGAAAAAAAGAGCAAGCGATTTTTTTTGAGAGGGAAAGCTCCCGACCTCATTGGCGCGAGCTCGGAGCGAAGAAAGGCGGCGCTGGTTGATGTTTTTATAGAATGTCATGGCGTTTTACGCTCGAAAATGCGGAAAGGACAGGTTGAAAAGGTTCGTTGGACGAGGTATATTATTCAGTTGCGTCAGGATTTTCACGGCAGGGAAATCCGATGCAAACACCTGAAGATTTTTTTGAATCCAACAAACATCCTAAGTCAATGGAGGTGCGACGCATATGGCGACTGACTGGTTGGCCGTGACGGTCGGAGCGATCCTGGTGAACAATGTGGTGCTGTCCCGCATTCTGGGCATCTGTCCGTTTCTCGGCGTCTCGAAGAAGCTGGAAACGGCGCTGGGAATGTCCGGAGCCGTGGTGTTCGTAATGGCGATCTCGTCATTCGTGACCGCTTGCCTGAACGAATTTCTGGTGACCGTGAAATTTCATATCGCAGGAGTGGAAGTCGATTTGTCGTTCACTCGGATTCTCCTGTTCATTGTTGTGATCGCGGCGCTGGTGCAGATCGTGGAAATCCTGCTGAAGAAGTTCAGCCCGGCGCTGTACGCATCGCTCGGCATCTATCTTCCGCTCATTACGACGAACTGCGCCGTGCTTGGCGCGTCGGAGCTGAATGCGGATGCGGGACGCGGAATTCTGGCGTCTACGGTGTTCGGCATTTCGCTGGCATTGGGCTTCGGACTCGCTCTGCTTCTGTTCGCGAGCCTGCGGGAACGCCTGGCCGTGTCTCGTATTCCGAAAGCGATGCAGGGAACGGCGATCGCGTTGGTGACGGCAGGAATTCTAGCGATGGCCTTCATGGGCTTCGCCGGACTGGTGAAGTAAAGGAGGACGCGTCATGGCTCTTACGATCATTCTGTTTTCGGCTGGCGTTCTTGCGGTCGTCGGTCTCGTCTTGGGCGTTCTCATCGGATTCACGGCGAAGAAATTCGCGGTCGAGACGGATCCGCGCATCGAATCCGTGCAGGAGCTTCTTCCGGGCGCGAACTGCGGAATGTGCGGCTTCGCCGGCTGCGCAGACTTGGCGGACGCCATCGTGACGCGCGGCGTCGAACCCGGCAAGTGCGCGGCATGTTCCGAGGAGAATCTGAAGAAGATTGCGGCGTTGATGGGGGGGGAAGCCGCGGCGAAAGTCAAAAAGGTCGCGGTCGTGTTCTGCGGCGGTTCGACTTCCCGATGCGCTCGCAACGCGAAATACAACGGCATTCAGGACTGCCGCAATGCGAGCATCGTCGCCGGCGGAGGTGGAAAATCCTGCCGCTTCGGCTGTCTCGGCTACGGATCCTGCGCGCGGGCGTGTCCGTTCGGCGCCATCGAGATTCGCGACGGTCTCGCGATCGTGCATCCGGACATCTGTCGCGGATGCGGGAAGTGTGAAAGCGTCTGTCCGCGCAAGCTGATTCGCATGGTTCCGGCGACGGCTCAGGTCCATGTGTTCTGCAATTCGCTCGACAAGCCTGTCGTGAAGCGCAAGAATTGCAAAGTCACCTGTCTTGCCTGCGGCAAATGCGTCCGCGCGGACGGCGAGAAGATGAACAAGCAGGGCGAACTGGTCCGCGTGAACTACGCGAACCCGCCGGATCCGGAATTCGTGGAGCGGGTGAAATGTCCGACCGGGGCTCTTTCCACGGTAGAAGCCCACCTGAAAGCGGCGCCGCTGGCGCAGGAGGTGTCGAAATGAGTTTTCCTTATCGTTTTCGCGGCGGCGTGCACCCGGCGGACGGAAAGTCTTTGTCCTGCGCGGTTCCGACGCGCGTCGCTCCGCTTCTTGAAAAATACGTCGTGCCGCTTCAGCAAAACATCGGCGCGCCGCCGAAGCTGATCGTGGCGAAAGGCGATGCGGTCAAGAAAGGACAGCTTATCGCTGAGCCGGGCGGATTCGTCTCCGCTCCATTGCACTCCCCGACGAGCGGCACGGTCGGCGCGATCGTCTCCGTTCCCGGCGCGAACGGCGCGCCGTTGCAGGCGGTGGAGATCCTTTCCGACGGCAAGGATGAATGGGGCTCCGGACTCGAACCGATTCCCGACTGGCGGAATACGCAGAGAGAGCTGCTCAAGAAGCGGATTCAAGACGCTGGAATCGTCGGCATGGGCGGCGCGGCGTTCCCGACGCACGTAAAGCTTTCGCCTCCGTTGGAGAAGACGATCGATACGCTGATCGTCAACGGCGCGGAGTGCGAGCCGTATCTGACCGCCGATCATCGCCTGATGGTCGAACATCCTGAACGCGTACTGGAAGGCGCGGCGATTGCGGCGAAGATTCTGAAGGTCGTGCGCGTGTTCGTCGGCGTGGAAGAGAACAAGCCGGATGCGATCGCAGCTCTTCAGGCGAAGGTGCGGGAGCTCAACTATAAGATTCGCATCGTGCCTTTGCGAGTCCGCTATCCGCAGGGCGGCGAAAAGCAGCTGATCTACGCGATTACGCGTCGCATGATCGCAACCGGCGGCTTGCCGATGGATGTCGGCTGCGTCGTGCAGAATGTCGGCACATGCGCCGCGATCCGCGACGCCGTCGTGGAAGGACGCCCGCTGATCGAACGCTATGCCACGGTGACCGGAACGCCGGTCGCCGATCCCGGCACATGGCTGTTCCGGATCGGGACGCCCGTTTCCAAGGCCCTCGAATTGGCGGGCGGCGTGACGAAGAAGACGGCGAAAGTGATTCTCGGCGGCCCGATGATGGGCTTCGCGCAATGTTCGCTGGATGTGACCGTTACGAAGAACACGTCCGGAATCCTTTTGATGACCTGGTCGGAAACGAGCGGCTATCTTTCCAGTCCGTGCATCCGATGCGGCCGTTGCGTGGACGCCTGTCCGATGAAGCTGCAGCCTGGTCCGCTCAGCGTTCTGATCGAAAGCGAGGACTACGCGGCGGCGGAACGCTCCTTCGTGATGGATTGCATGGAATGCGGAGTCTGCACCTACGTCTGTCCGGCGAAGCGTCCGCTCGTGCAGCATTTCCGCCGGGCGAAGGCGGAGATACAGGCGATTCGGCGTTCTGCGGGCGCAAAGTGAGAGCAGTGGAAGAAAAGGACATACGAAATATGAGCGAAGAAATCAAACAAGCGGTCGCGCTTCCTGAGGCGGGAAGCCTGGTCGTCAGCACGTCGCCTCACATGCAGGACGGAGATACGATCGCGAAGATCATGTTCAAGGTCGTGATCTGTCTGATTCCGGTCTGCGCGGCATCCATCTGGTTCTTCGGCTGGAACGCGGTCCGCGTGCTGCTCCTTTGCAGCGTTTTCTGCGTCGGATTCGAATACCTCTGGACGTGCGCGATGCGCCAGCACGCGACGATCGGCGACTGCAGCGCGCTGGT
>CAZAAM010000088.1:0-8362 GCA_964483055.1 uncultured Victivallales bacterium | reverse complement strand
AGTTCTTCGCGCGACTCTGTTTCCGTCGGTTCGATCATGATCGCTTCCGGCACGATGAGCGGAAAGTAGATCGTCGGGGGATGAAAGCCGCGATCGATCAGCCCCTTCGCTATGTCGAGCGTATGCACGCCGTTCTTCGTCTGCAGTTCGCCGGAAAAGACGCACTCGTGCATGCATGCGCGCTTGTACTTGCGGCTGTACCAGGGATCCAGCGCGGCGGCGACATAGTTCGCGTTCAAAACCGCGTTCTCGCTGACCCGGACGAGCCCCTCCCTGCCCAGCGTGAGCAGGTAGGCGTAGGCGCGCAGGATCACGCCGAAATTTCCATAGAACGGCGCAATGTAGCCGATCGATTCCGGGCAGTCGTATTCCAAGCAGCAGATGCCGTCTGCGCGGCGCACGACCCGCGATACAGGCAAATACGGCGTCAACCGCTCCGATACGCCGACCGGACCGGAGCCCGGACCTCCGCCGCCATGCGGCGTCGAGAACGTCTTGTGCAGATTGACATGCATCACGTCGAAGCCGAGATCGCCCGGACGAAGCCGTCCGACGATGGCATTGAAATTCGCTCCGTCGCAGTAGCAGAGTCCGCCGCATTCATGCACCAGCTCGCAAATCTCCTTGACGTTCGGATCGAACAAGCCAAGCGTATTCGGGCAGGTCAGCATGAGTCCGGCGATCTCCGGAGAAAGCATGCCTTTCAACGCTTCCAGATCCACGTTCCCGTCCGCGTCGCTCGGAACGACCTTCGTCGCATAGCCCGCCATGGCTGCGCTCGCCGGATTCGTCCCGTGCGCCGCGTCCGGAATCAGCATGTACTTCCGTGCGGAATCCTTGCGTGCGCGGTGATAGGCTGCGATCAGCATGACGCCTGTCAGTTCTCCGTGCGCACCTGCCATTGGCTGCATCGTCGTCTGCGCGAAGCCGAGCAGCTCGCTCAGCATGCGTTCCGTTTCATAGAGCACGGTCAGCGCACCCTGCGTCAACACGCCGCCGTGCCGAAGCTGCGGCAGCAATGGATGCAGTTCGGCAAAGCCGGGCATGCGAACCGCCTTTTCATGAAACTTGGGATTGTACTTCATCGTGCAGGAGCCGAGCGGATAGAAGTTCGTGTCCACGCTCATGTTCATGCGGCTCAGATTCGTGAAGTGACGGACGATTTCCAGCTCCGACGCCTCAGGAAGCTCCGCAGGCGTCTCTCGGCGCAGCGCGGACGGTATCGCGTCCGCCTCCGGCACGTCGCATTTCGGAAGAACGATTCCTCGGCGTCCTGCGCGACCGATTTCAAAGACGAGTTTCATAGCGCCGCCTCCATGGCGTTCGCGAACGCCTTGATTTCCTCTTTCGTGCGTTTCTCAGTCACCGCAATCAGAAGCTGATTGCGCCGCCCTTCATAATAACGTCCGAGCGGGAAGCCGGCGGCGAACCCCTTGTCGATCAGACGTCCGATCAGTTCGCCTCCGTCGCACGGCGTCTCGATAACGAATTCATTGAAAAACGCGCCTGAACCCACGCCGCGGACTCCGTCGATCTTCAGGAGCTCGTTTCGCGCATAGACCGCCTTCGCGGCGCAGAGACGTCCGATATCCTGAAAGCCCTCCTTTCCCGCGAGGGAAAGATGAATCAATGCGTTCAGCGCGCAAAGACTTTCATTGGAACAGATGTTGCTCGTTGCCTGTTCGCGACGAATGTGCTGCTCGCGCGTCTGGAGCGTCAGCACGTATCCGGTCTTGCCGTTCAAATCCTTCGTACGTCCGACCACGCGCCCCGGCATTCGCCGCATGTGCTTGCTGCGAACGGCCATGAAACCAAGATACGGACCGCCGAAGCTCAGCGGAATGCCAAGGCTTTGTCCTTCGCCCGTCACGACGTCGAAGCCCATCGATCCCGGCGTCCGACAAAGCGACAACGCCACCGGATAGCAAGAGCAAAGCGCGAGCGCGCCTTTCGCCTGCACGATGCGAACCGCCTCGGAAAAATCCTCGACTTCCCCAAAGAAGTTCGGATACTGCACAATCATGCATGCAGTCTTGTCTGTGACTGCGGCGGTCAGAGCGTCGATGCTGCTGTCCGTCCCTGCTCCGTCCGCGACCTCGATCAGCTCCACATCGAGATTCCGGCAGTAGCACTCGATCATTCTGCGGAAGATCGGAGACACCGCACGGGAAATGACCGCCTGCCTGCGATTCGTCGCACGGCACGCCAGCATCATCGCTTCGAACAGCGCGGTCCCGCCGTCGTAAAGACTCGCGTTGGAGACGTCCATGTCCGTCAAACGGCAAATCGCGGTCTGATATTCGTAAATCGCCTGCAGCGTTCCCTGCGAGGCTTCCGGCTGATACGGCGTGTATGCAGTATAGAATTCTCCGCGCGATGCGAGAGCATCGACCGTGGCGGGAATGAAATGATCGTAATAGCCGGCTCCAAGAAAGTCGACGAGTCCCGTCGCATTCATCTCCGCAAGCTTGGAAAGACGCTTCATCACTTCCTGTTCGGACTTCCCGGACGGAATTCCGGACAGTTCAGGGCGCGGGAAACGAACGCCTGCGCGCTCCCACATGTCTTCGATGCCGGCGAATCCGGCCGCCGCCAGCATTTCAGCGCGATCAACGTCGGTGTTCGGTATGTACGGCATGGCATTCGCCTCAGAGCGTCTGCACGTAGGCCTGATAAGCGGCCTCGTCCATCAAGGAGGCGAGCTCGTCCGCGGAGACGCCGGAGAATTTGCAGATCCAGCCTTCTCCTTCCGGATCGCGGTTCGCCGCTCCGGGATCCTCCTCTAAAAGAGCGTTCCCCTCGATCGTCGTGCCGGAAACCGGCGCATAAACGTCGGAAACGGCCTTCACCGATTCGACGACGCCGAGCGCTGCGCCCGCCTTGAATTCCGTTCCGGGCGCAGGCGTCTCCACATAGGTGATGTCGCCCAACGCGTTCTGCGCGTAGTTGGAAATGCCAATCGTCGCGACGTCTCCGTCAAGTTCGACCCATTCGTGGGACTTCGCATAGAATTTCGCCATGATGCGTTCTCCAAAATATGTTTGCGTTCGACTTCCGTTCTTCGTACGAAGCCGCTTTTCATTCATTAATTACAGGAATCAATTCAGAGTCTATCCCGCGTCAGCGGACCGTCCCCTTCTTCCAGAACGGCGTCTCCGCAAGCTTCGCATGCGCCGTCGCCCGATGCAGCTCCACGGTGAAGTCGCTGTCCGGACCGTACTCCGTCCCGGCGTTCGCATAAGCCAGCGCAATCGCGCAATTCAGCGACGGAGCGAACGTTCCGGAGGTAATCCGTCCGACCTCGCGGCCGTCCAACAGCAAGGGAGACCCCGCCTGCGCGGCGCGGCGTCCGTCGAAAACAAGCCCGATGAGTTGCTTTTTCGGCGGAATGCGCCTCAGCGCCTCCGAACCGACAAAACGCCGTTTCGATGCTTCCAGCTTCAGCATTGCGCCGAATCCGGCTTCCAAAGGAGTCGTTTCTTCATCCATCTCATGACCGTACAGCGGATACGCCATTTCCAGGCGAAGCGTATCGCGCGCGCCAAGTCCGGCCGGCTTCACTTGATCGAATCCGAGCAGCAGATTCCAAATCTCCTTCGCCTTGCGAGCGTCAAAGTACAGCTCGTATCCCAGCTCCCCGGTATATCCCGTGCGACTGATCAGGCAGTCCAAGGCGCCGATTCGGATGAAGTTCCAATGATAGTATTTTGGAAGATCATAGATGGAAAGCGCCTGCAGAACGCGCGTCGCAAGCGGACCTTGCAGATCCAGCTTCGCAATGTTGTTCGATTCATTCGTCAGAACAATCCCGCTCGGCATGCGCGCCTTCAGAGCCGCGAAATCGGCTTCGATTCGCGCCGCGTTCACCACGATGAAGAAGTCTTCCTTCCCCATTCGATAAACGATCAGATCGTCGATGACTCCGCCGCGTTCGTTCAACAGAAAGTTGTAGCGGCAGACGCCGACCTTCTGATCCTCGACGGCGCGCGCAAGCGCGGCGTCGAGCGCGCTTGCCGCGCCCGATCCTTTCAGACGAAGCTCGCCCATATGGCAGATGTCAAACAGGGAAACGGCCTCCCGCGTGTGCCGATGCTCGGCGAGAATCCCATCCTTATATTGAACCGGCATGTTCCATCCGGCGAATGGAACCATTTTCGCCCCAAGCGCGACGTGCTCCGCCGCCAAAGGCGTTTCCAGAAGACGCTCTTCGTTCATCGTGCTCCTTTCAAAACAGCATGAAAAATGACAGAACCATACTATACCCTTCCGCATCCTTCATTTCAAGAAACGGAGTCCGGCTTTTCGCAGAACTTTCGGAGCAGATGCTTTCGTAAAAATCGTACAATGTCCGCCCTGCGCCCCATGAACCGCTTGACCCGCCCAATGCGCGCGGCGAGCGGTCGGAAGGAGGCGCGGCGGAAACGCTTCGGACGCGTCAGAGGGCGAGCATCCGTTCAATGGGGCGCACGGCGGCCTTCATGAGCTCCGGATCCAGAATGATCTCTTCGCGGTTTCCAAGAAGAGCCTCCTTCACGTCCTCCAGCGCGATCTTCTTCATATCCTCGCAGACGATATCCGGCTTCATAGGATAAATCTTCTTGTCGTGAAACTTCTTCATTCGATGAAGGATGCCTTGCTCCGTCCCGATGATGAATCCCGGCGCGCGCGACTCGCGCACGAACTTCAGAATCCCCGACGTGCTTAGGGACGCGTACACATCGTCCACGACTTCCGGACGGCATTCCGGATGCACGACCACAATCGCGCCCGGATGCAGGCTTCTGGCATGCTCCACGTCCTTCAATGACACGCGATCGTGCACCGGACAGCATCCGTCCCATAGAATCATCTCGCGTCCGACCTTCTTGCACATGTTGCATCCCAGATTTCGATCCGGCAGGAAGACGATCTCCTTGTCCTCCGGAATGCTTCGCAAAACCTTTTCCGCGTTTCCGCTCGTACAGCAGATGTCGACTTTCGCCTTCGTCGCCGCTGTCGTGTTCACATACGCCACGAATACCGCATCGGGATGCTCCTTGCGCATCGCATCCACCGCTTCCGGCGCCGCCATGTCCGCCATGGGACATCCAGCGTCGGAATTAGGAAGAATCACTGTGGATTCCGGGGAAAGCAGTTTTGCGGTTTCCGCCATGAAGCGGACTCCGCAGCAGATCATGAGTTTCGCCTTGGCGTCGCGCGCCTTGATGCTCAGTTCCAGGGAATCGCCGCAATAGTCGGCGACATCCTGAATGTCGCCGTTCACGTAGTTGTGAGCCAGAATCACGGCGCCGGTTTTCTTCTTGAGTTCCAGTATCTCGTCTTTCATAGACATGTCGGATCTCCTCTCCGTAGAAATTCGGATCGTCAATTCTTCAGGGCGTTCAGAGCCGTTTCCAAAGCTTCGATGCGCGCCTTGAGCTTGCGCACCGTTCGTGGAAGCATGTGCCGCTCCAGAAAGTCGTCCTGAGATTCCGCCGGCGTCCCGAACGCGGTCGCCCCGGGAGCAAGGCTTTTCTGCACGGCGGAGGCGCCCGCCACCTTGGAGCCGTCGCCCAGCGTGATATGTCCGTTGACTCCGGCCTGCGCTGCGACGACGACGCCGCGGCCGATCTCCGCGCTTCCGGCGACGCCGCACTGCCCGATCAGAACCGACGATTCGCCGACCGTCACATTGTGCGCGATATGCACAAGATTGTCGATCTTGACTCCCTTCTTGATCCACGTCATGCCGAAGCGCGCTCGATCGACCGTGCAGTTCGCGCCGATCTCGACGTCGTCGTCGATCCGCACGATGCCGTTCTGAGGCACCTTGATCAAGCCGCGGAACGAGGCGTTGTAGCCGAATCCGTCCGATCCGATCGTCGTCCCTGCATGGATGATCGTCCGACGCCCGATGACGCATCGATGCATGATCGACACGTTCGGAAAAAGCGTCGTGTCTTCGCCGATCTTCACATATTGTCCGACGTAGGCGCAGGCGCAGATCTTCGCGCCGGCTCCGATTTCCGCGCCCTCCATGACGACCGCATACGGCCCCACGTGAACGCCTTCCGCAATCTTCGCCGTCGGATGCACGTAGGCGAGCGGACTCACCGTCATCTCGTATTCGATCGGATCCGGCGCGTAAAGAGCGCAAACCTTTGTGAATGCCTTGTCCGGATCCGGACAAAGAATCAGCGTCTGGCCTTCCGCGGGCTCATGCTTCCAATCGGCGGGAACCAGCACGATCCCCGCCTTGCTGCTCCGCAGAACTGTCAGATATTTCGCCGAATGAAGAAAGGACGCCTCATGCTCCGACGCCGCTTTCAAGGAATTCACACCCGTTGCTATGCGGTTTGGATCGCCCTTGACAATTCCTCCGGCAATCTCCGCCAGCTCGCTTGCCTTGAATTCTTTGCTCATGTGGATGCTTCCTTTCACTTTTTCGTCTGACCGGACTTGGCCGGCGTGGATGCGGCGGCCGGATTTCCGGCGTTCTTCTTGTATCCGCGATTCAAATCGCGCAGAATCTCGTCGGTGATGTCCAGGCTCGGCGCATGGAATACGACCAGATTCGTATCGTTCAAGGAGTGGCCGCTCCTGTCCAGCACGAGCGTGTATCCTTGCAAAATGCTCTTGTTGACGATCGTCTTGCGGATTTCGTCCAAAACCTCCGCCCGCGAATTTTCGCCCATCTCTTTGAGCTTCTGCTGACGCGTGACGTTGTATTCGCGAATCTCGCGTTCCTTCATGTCGAGCTTGTCCTTAAGCTCGTTCATCCGCATCGTGCGATTCTCCCGCTCCGCGTCGGAAAGCGCAATGTTCTGCGCATCGTCGCGCGCGTTTTCATATTGCTTGCGCATGTTCTGATACTGCGTGAGCATCTGCTTCGCCGTTTCGCGATAGACTTCCGCCTGCTGCTCCAGCTTTTGCTCGATCATCTTGGTTTTTTCATATTCCTTGAAGATTCGCTGCATGTCCACGACGGCGATTTTCGGCTCCGCGCCATCCGCGCGCACCGGCGATGCGACGAACGCCGCAGCGATCGCGACGACTGCTGCAACGGCGAGGATTCCTCTCATGATTCCTTCTGCTCCTTTCTTGCGGGAGATTCTTTGAGTATTATCGACAATAAAACATAGAACAACTCTTGAAATATGCAACTCCAAAGACTATTTTTACCGCGTTTTTCTTGCAAAATTCGGAGTTTTCATTATGACGGACGCATGCATCGACGCCGTCGCCAAGGCGGCGGATCTCCTCGCGGAACGCGGACGCGTGCTCGCTTTCACCGGAGCAGGCGCTTCCGTGGAAAGCGGAATCCCGCCGTTCCGCGGTCCTGGCGGACTTTGGGAGACCGTGGATCCCGGATTCATTGAAATCGAACGCTTTCATCGCGAACCGGAGAAATGCTGGCGCAAAATCAAGCGCGTCTTCTATGACTTCTGGGGAAAAGCGAAGCCGAATCCCGGACACGTGGCGCTTGCAGACCTGCAGAAGGCCGGCGTCGTCTTCTCCCTTGTCACGCAGAACATCGATGGACTTTACCAGCGCGCCGGAGCGACGGACGTCATCGAATTCCACGGCACGATGGATCGTCTGGAGTGCGAGCGGTGCGCATTTTCCGCGACTGCATCGAGCGAACTTCTCGCGCCGGACGTCCCGTCCTGCCCCTGCTGCGGCGCCATTCTTAAGCCCGCCTTCGTCTTCTATGGCGAAGCGATTCCGGAAGACGCCCTGCGCCGCGCCTTTTCCGACGCCCGTTCCGCAGGCGGCGTTCTCGTCGTCGGAACGACCGGCGAAGTCATGCCGGCCTGCAGCGTTCCAGTCGAAGCCAAGCGCGCAGGCGCGGTCGTCGTCGAAGCGAATCCGGACGAATCGGCGTTCACGCGGAGCATCGTCGACTGCTTCATTCCCGGGAAGGCGGGCGAGGTCCTGCCTCTTCTCCGCGACGAAATTATGAAACGGATCTCCGCGTGATCTCCTCTGGTCTTCCTGTCGACGCGGCTCTTCCGCGCATCGTCTCCGCTCTTTCGCGCGCCCGCTCCCTTGTCCTGACCGCGGATCCCGGCGCTGGCAAAAGCACCGTCGTTCCTCTCGCTCTTCTGGACGCCGCGGATCTCTCCGCTCGCAAGATCGTCATGCTGGAGCCCCGGAGAATCGCGGCTCGCGCGGCCGCCTTCCGCATGGCGTCGCTTCTCGGCGAATCGGTCGGAGAAACGGTCGGATTCCGCACTCGTTTCGAAACGGCGGCATCGGAACGAACGCGCATTGAAGTCGTGACAGAGGCCGTCCTGACGCGCATGCTCCAGCGCGACCCTGCCCTGGAAGACGTTTCCACCATCGTCTTCGACGAATTCCACGAGCGTTCGATTCACGCCGA
>CAZAAM010000087.1:3382-8587 GCA_964483055.1 uncultured Victivallales bacterium | reverse complement strand
GCATAATTCGGAACGGGATTCCCGTTCAGACGCGGAACATCTTTCAACGTCTCGCCGCGCATGGCGGCATGCGCGCGAGCGCGCAAGCAACGCACTTTCTCGATTCGCTCGGAGTCCTTGAACTTCTCTCCGTATTCCTGCAGGTAGCGCGTCCCGTACGACAGACAGAATTCAAGCACTTTTTTCAAGACGCGGTTCTCCAGAAGGTCGCGGCTCTCCTGCCGCACGACCGCAAGAACCTCCTGCCGCGCGCCCGCCTTCTGCCGCGTTGTAATCCCAGGACGGCGCATCAGCCAGCGAAGGCATTGCGAATCAAGCTGCTGCGCGGCTTCGAGTCTTGTCATTCTCCGTACCCGGCGCAACGCCATCCGCGGGCGCTCCACGGCATGGGAAAGGATTCCAACGCCGTCCTGCGCGATTCGAGAAACGACCGTATCCGGCGGCTCCTTCTTGCCGTCGTCAAAAATCTTATTGACGATTTCTCCGGGCGCCAGAGGCAATTCGCGCGCCTTCGACCGCGCCGAATGCATGAAATCCATGCATTCCTCGTCTGCATGCTGAAGCCGCTGTTCGTCCTTGGGCGCGCACGCATCCCCTCGAAGGCGGTCTCTGTGTTCCTCCTCCGCGCGATATCGAAGCTGGGACATCGTTTGCACAATGGAGTAGACAAGGCTGAACGCGCGCCGGCTGTCGCGGCTCTCCGCCGTTCCCGTTCGCGCGTCGTCGTCTTCTCCGCTCCATCCGTCCGCCAGGTCGGCAGAGTTTCGATTCCCCAGCAGCCATTCCCGAAACGCGTTGGAGTTCCTGAATTCGTCCGACGCGAAGAAAGGATGACTCATCGGGTGACTCCGCGCCATTGAAAGCTTGTTTCGTCCTGATTGCTCTTCGCCTTTTGGAATGCGTCCAGCAACTCTTTGTCTTTCACTTTCTGTTCCAAAATATTATAGATGTCATCCAGCGCTTTTTCCGTCGAGGACGACGACTTGTCCAATCCGTTCAATTTCGGAAGAACCTTCATTTCAATCTGATCCGCCAAGGCGTCCCGGCGTCCTGCATCGCTTTGAATCGGATAGTTCGCAAGGTAGGAGCGAATCGAGGAGAATACGCGGAACGCGAAAGGACGTCCGACATTCGCCAGGGCGTCGTTGATCTCATTGATTGCGTCGGCTTCATCCGTCTTGATATTGAAATCACCATCGGCGGACCGAAACCATTCCTTCCATGCGCCGAAGTCCATGGAAAGCGCCGCGTCTTTGCATTCTTCTTGAAACCTGGAAACATCCGGGTTCGCCTCGATTGCTTTCGGCCGACCGAAACGCAGCACGTTGGAGCGATCAAGCACCTTGTCCGAAAGCGATTGCGTCGATTCATCCTCGTTCATCGTTCCGACGAAGAGCGTGTTCCATGCGACGAACATACGCTTCCCAGCGTCTTTGTCTTTTTGGTTCGAACCGCCCTCCAGTTCGATTTCCGCCGGCGCGCGACTCTGCCGATCTTCCGCAACGACGTCGCGGCGCACCTCCAGCTTGCTCAGAAGGTCGCTGAAGTAGTATTCCACCTTCGCCAAGTTCATTTCATCCAGCAGAACCAAGTTCATCGGAAGATCGTCGGCGGAATCGCCGAATGCGTCCTTCGCCGCGGGAACGTTGTTCCAAATGTCGCACTGCCAGAGGAGGCGGGAAAGCTCCGTCGCCTTGTATCTTCCTTCCATATAGTTGTAGAATCCGAACATGTCCTGCGGATTGTCCCAGCGCGGCTGCACTGCGATCTGATGGAAGGTCATCCCTGCCGCCCGCGCGTACAAGCGCGGAAGCAGACTCTTGCCCGTCCCCGAAATCCCGGCGAGAACGACCAGCGGCGACGAATCCGCGACCTTCAATCCTGTGTGGAACGCATAAATCGCGCGGTCGTGGAACGTAATATTGCATTCCTCCAAGCGGCTCCTAAAATTTGCGAGGAATTCGGTTTCGCTTTCATCCCGCTTTCGCCTCTTGCTTCTCGTTTCCCGCCAGTCGTTCAAGGCGGGAAGCGGCCGATTCAAATCCCGCCATTTCTCCTCCTCGTCCGTGATTATATGCCTTGAATTATTTTTAATTTCTTCTTCCAAAGCCTCCTTTTCCTTTTCCAAATCCTTATTTTCCTTTTTCAGATTTCTATTTCCTCTGCTCAATTCATCACAATCGCATTTAAGTTTCTGAAGTGTTCCTGATGCTTCCGCAATATCGGATCTGATGTCGCCAAGCTTCTGTTTTTCTTGGTTCAACTCGTCATTCGTTTTTGCGATTTCCTGTTTCAGGCTCTCAAAGTTTGCCCGCTTGTTGGCGATTTCACTCGCATGCTCATCCAAGAATTTTTTCTCGGCTTTTCCTTCGGCGATTATACGTTCTGCGGTCGCCTGTTGGGCGAGCAGATCACCTTTCTTATCTGTCAGCTCGCTCAAAGTCGATTGGGCGGATGCGATCTCCTCTTTCAGTCTCTCAAGGTTTGCGGAATAAGGGGCAAGGTTAACGCCATGATGATATGCGTAAGCGGAGAATGCGACAACAAGAATGAAAAAAAATGTGAAAATGATTACCACGATCAACGGTTCATAAAGCATGTCCGATCCTCCTTAATTTGCCTGCGGCTTCGTTCGTTCGGACTCTGACGTTCCAGCATTCGGATCTGCAACAGGCTGCGGCGAAACGACTTTCTTGCGAAGATAAGACCGAGCTTTCTCAAGGTCGTCCAGCGTTTCGACAAGAAGAGTCTGCTGAGTTTGCAGCTGCGCGACCTCCTTTTTGAGCGTCTCGGCTTGAAGACGCAGACCGGCGACTTCGGACGAGTTCCGCTCCTTCGTCTTTTGCAGCTGTTCAAGCTCCTTTGTAAAACTTTCGCTTTGCGTTCGAGCCTGCGCGACAGAGCTTCGCAGGGAGGCCAGCTCGGTCTTCAGCGATTCCGCCTCTTCGCGCGACATCGCAATATTCGCACTCAGGGTCTCCTTTCCTTTCTCAAGGGCAGAAATTTCCGTTCTTCCCTGCGCGACTTGACGATTCAAGGCGTCCAGCTCGATTTTTGCGGCGTTTGCGCTCTGCTGAGCGGACGCCAGCTCCGCCTTTTTCGCTTGAAGCGCAGTCTCCGATTCTTTCAGCGCCTTCTCCTGCCGAACCTTCGCGGACTGCACGGCGGACTGCACGGACGTCAGCTCCGCCTTCCCCGCTTCCAAAAGACGCTTCTGCTCCAGAACCTCCGCAGACGCGGCGGCCTTTTCCTTTGCGAGAGCGGCAAGCTCGGCTTTCGCTTCCGCTGACTGCGTCTTCAGAGCGTTCAGAGCGGCAGATTCCGCGCTTGCTTGTTCACGCAGGGACGCCAGCTCCGCCTTTTTCGCTTGAAGCGCAGTCTCCGATTCTTTCAGCGCCTTCTCCTGCCGAACCTTCGCGGACTGCACGGCGGACTGCACGGACGTCAGCTCCGCCTTCCCCGCTTCCAAAAGACGCTTCTGCTCCAGAACCTCCGCAGACGCGGCGGCCTTTTCCTTTGCGAGAGCGACAAGCTCGGCTTTCGCTTCTTCTGACTGCGTCTTGATGTCGCGGATTCGCGCTTCGAACGACTGCGCTTCCGTTTTTGCGGCCGCAAGCTTTTCCTGGGCAGAGGAAAACTCTTCCACGACACTCATCTTTTCGTTCATGACGCGTCCGATCTCTTCGCGCGTCGCCGAGACTGTCTCGCGCAGCTTCCCATGCTGCGTTTCCAGCATATGTTGCGATTCTTCCCGAAGGTTGCGCAGACTCTCTATCTCGTCTTTCAGGCGATCGCGCTCTTTTTTCGCATCATGGCTGGAATTGAGATAAGCCTCGCGCGCGGCGATTTCCTGATTAAGGTCGTCCGCTTTCTTTTTGAGAACCGTCAGATCCTTCTCCGCATCGTCCTTCTTTTGCGCAAGCGCAAGCAAGCGTTCTTCTGCAATCCGGCGTTCCTGCTCCGCAAGATCCGCTTGACGCCCGCGTTCCAGCTCGCCATCGTTGCGGATCTTCTCGATTTCCAGTACAGCGTGCTCTCGATCCGCTGCGTAAACAAGGTAATCGCGTACAAGCGCGCCTAGAATCAGAAGCGAAAGAACGCACCCTGCCGCCAAGATGCAAGGGACAAGATTCTTGATTTTTATTCTAAGTAATATATTTCTTAATAACTTAAGATTTTTTAACCGAGATATCGGGGGGGGGGGCGTCATCCGACGGGTAATGATTTTGGCTGTCGTTGATCATAACGAGTCATTTCCGAATTTTGAATATGCAAGGGAAGTTGCGCGTGCAATGGAACGGGGACGAAACCATGTTGGCGAACTGTTTAATATACCATGACTTTTTACGAAAATCAAATCGGAAGGTTGGAAACGCCATGGCGCTTGGGACGCAAAAGAAGACGGAATCCCGCGATGTTCTTTCCGCGATTCAATGCAAGATGAGCTTCAAATCCGAAGCGGCTTTCGACAAAAGAAAAGAATTTGTTGAATTCGCTCTTTTGCATGTTTGATTTTTGATTCATCAGGCGCTAAATTCAAATGAGTTCTTATCGGCGCACGACAATTAAAGACGTTTCTTTAATGAATGAGGGGAGTTCGCGCGCAAGAATCAATCAAGCGAAAGCGCAAGGGGACGCAAAGCACGGATGCGATCGGCGCTCGAAATGCAAGGCGCGACCAGCCTGCTGACGAAGCGCAAATTCGACTGGATGAGTTCGTGAGACGTCACGAGCAAGAGCAGGATAATGAAAAGGAGGCCGCCATGCCGAAAAAGCTGACGGAGAGTCTCGAAGATTATTTGGAAGCGATCGCAGAGCTGATCGAAGTGGAAGGTCATGCGCACACAAAGGAAATCGCGCGAAAGCTGAATGTCAAAATGCCGTCGGTCACGGCTGCCTTGCGCCAGCTTCTGGACATGGGCTGCATCGTATACAACACGCACTATCCTGTGCAGCTTACGGAAGCCGGGCGGAAAATCGCAGACAGAGTCATTCGCCGCCATGGAGCCTTGAAGGAGTTCTTTTTGGAAATCCTGGGGCTTCCCGTGGATGCGGCGTCGGAAACGGCCTGCAAGCTGGAGCATATCGTGAACGAAGACGCGATCGAGCGCTTCCTGCTTTTTACGAAGGCGATCGGCACGCGCGAGGACGCGAAGGCCTTGAAGACGCATCTTACGGAAGCAATGGAGCTTCTGGATCAGGGGC
>CAZAAM010000087.1:0-3372 GCA_964483055.1 uncultured Victivallales bacterium | reverse complement strand
GAGAACTGAAGCTCCTCAGCGAACTCCTGCCGGGAGAGCGTGCGGAAGTCGTGCGGATCGGACGAAACATCACGAATCCCTCCGCCCTGCCCTTTTCAGATGGCGACGTTCTTCAACTTCAATGCGTTTCGCTGGACAAGACTTCCTTGACGCTCGCCGTCGGCGACCGGACGAACGCAGTCGCCCTCTCCGACGCCGAAAACATATGGGTCCGTCCCTTGCCGAACTGACGCAGCGCGACGGCCTCCTGATTTCTTGCATTCGGAAATCCGACGACATGCCAATGGGATGACATCAATCGGATGCGCGCGTCAATCCGCTGCTTTTCATGAATGCGCCCGCCCCAAGAGTCGGAGGATTCGCCGCCCTTTGCATCATGTGCGTCTCCGGCTGTTCGTCAACGACGCGCGGAAAGGCGATCGCAGCCGCGGACGCGCAGAATGAAAGCGCCTGCTCCGCATCCGAAGCGTCAGAACCTTCCTTTCATGAAAGGCTTCGTCGCATCGCGTCTTAAAGAAAGCGGCGATCCTGCGAAAAAACGATTTCGACGCAGAAGCGCGCTGTTCGCGCATTCGCGCCGAAATGCTTCATTTGCTGAAAATCACAGCGAGATGTCGTCCTCGACCGCAGTCTTTCGAGAAGCTTTCCCGGTGCGAACGCGCCAAACCGGCCCATTGCGATCGTAGGGAATGCCCTTCCCTGTTTTGGGAATGGCCTTCGTGGTCCAAAAGAGCGGCAGAATCGGGCATCCGCGCGCGTCAAGCTCGTATTGCGGCTTCGGATCGACCTTCTCAATGAACAGAACGGCGTTGAAGTGTCCTCCGGGAATTTCAGAAATCAGAATGTCGATGTCGTAAGTCTTTCCCTTTTCGACGCGGAAGGTCTTTCCTGCGCAAACGCCGTGTCCGAACTGATTCTCAGGGAAGCGAATCTCAAGCTTTTCCTTCCAAAGGGAACTGGCCTTCATGCGTTTGGCGACCTCCGGATTGACTCCGGAATAGTCGTGCTTCGTAATCGCCTTCTTGATGTTGTCGTCGTTTGTCGCGCCGAGCGTGATGAAAGCGAATCCGTAGTCGAGGACGATCTCGCCGTTGAAGCGAACCGTAAGGACATCGTCTCCCGCTCCGACGAAGCGGAATGTTCCGGTTTCCGGCGCAACGACGCGCCCGCCATAGATGGCGATCCATGTGCACGGATTCACTTCATCTTCGCAATGGAAGGCCTTCGGCGCCTCCGTTGCGAGAATCGGCGGAATGTAAAGACAGGAGTTCATCAGGCGAATCGGCGGAGAAAAATACTTGCCCTGAAAGAAGGGGTAGCTGATGTTGCCGTTCCGAGTGACGCGCGTCCAATCGCTGTTGGCGAATTCGCCCATGAGAGACCAATAGTTGTCATAGACGCGTTTCATGTTCGGGTTTTTCCACCATGTGGCGATGTTGCCCCCTAATCCGTCAAGATTCGTCGTCTTGCCGTCGGGCGTCTGCTTCAAATCGTAGAACACCCCTTGGAGCATCGTTGCGCGGGCGATGGCGTCCATGCCGCCTCCTTTGCCCTTCCCCTTGCCGTCTCCGGCGCGTCCGAAGGCTGTCAATCCGCTCATTTTCAAGGCGGAATTGCTGTCCGTCACAGTCAAAGCCGTAATGTCGACATCAAGCGGCGTCGCCGTCGTCGCGACATTTTCCGTCAGCGCCACGGCGTCCGTCGAGATCGTGCGATTCGGCGAGGGGCGATGCGGCGCGAGATCGGTGATCACCAAGTCCGTCGTTTCGATTGGATCCGGCAGCTCTTCCAGTTCCTCGATCTCGTCTTCCGGCGGCTTTACGACTTCCGCTTCCTGCGCCTGCACGACGATTTCCGACTGAGCCTGCTGCTCGGGAGCTTTCGTCGCGAATACAGTCGCCATCAGAACCAGAATCACGGCATGAAGGGCAATGGAGACGATCGGTCCGCCAATATGTTCTTTGATGTCGGCAAGCGTGATTTTCCCGCCTTGAAACAAAACGCTTTCCAAGTCCTGCACGGACGGCTGCATCGGCAGGATCGACTGAGTTTCCTTTTGTTCCGACATGCCTGTCTCTCCTGAAAATGAATCGTATTGCCAAATGCGAATTTGGCGCTTCTCTTTTACAGTAGCTTTCTATTATGAAAAATTCAAGTGAAAAATCAAATAAAATTCTCAATAAATACTGTTTTCAGAATAAAACTGCGCAAAATCGCCAATTCGACATCTCTTAAAAAAACAATAAAAAAACGCCCTTCGCAATACAACGAAAGGCGTCGAAGCGACGCTTGCGCAATGGCTGCGTCGCAAAATGTCGCAATTCTTAGCTTACCAGCAGAAGATGCGATCCCAGAAACTGCGCTTCGGAGGCGGCTGCGGAGCTGGAGCTGGCGCAGGCGCTGGCGCTGGCTTTGCAACAGGCGCTTTTGGAGCAGGCGCAGGCTTCGCGGCAGGCGCAGGCTTTGCGGCAGGCGCAGGCTTTGCGGCAGGCGCAGGCTTCGCGGCAGGCGCAGCGGCGGGAGCGGGTTCCTGTTTTTTGTTTTGCGGCTGAGCCGGCTGAGCGCAAAGCGCGCCGCAGACGCCAGCCATGACGGCGAAAGCAAGCAACTTCTTCATTTGATCTTACTCCTTGCTGGTGAAAAAGGCGTTTGGCTGTCGAACGCGAAGGACGCACATGCGTCCCTCGCATGAAAAGTCAAATCCAATCCTGCTTCAGGGCTTCTTCGTCGGAACCGGCTGAGGCGTCGTGCGCTGCGAAGTCGGGAGCTGGACAGCGGGGGTCTTTTTCGGTTCCGCTTTCGCTTCAGCGGGCGCAGGCTTGGCTGCGGAGGTTTTCGGCGCAGGTTCCGAACGAACCGCGGGCGCCGCGCCCTGTTTGTTGTTCGGCTGGGGAGCCGGCTGAGCGCAAAGCGCGCCGCAGGCGCCCATGATCGTGATGAACGAAAGCAATTTCTTCATAGTTATATCCTCTCCTGATGAAATGTTCAGGTTTTCGAATCATTACCTTTCTCAATATATCAATGCAGAAGAAAAATACAAGCGGAATCCTCAAAAAAAAAGAACGTTTTTTCATTAAGCGATGGCGCTCGCATTCTCAGTTCGCAAAATCGTAAGACCGGATTCGAAGCGGCATTCGCGCTTGAGACATCATCCCTCCATGAAAGGGCTGCGACGGCGGCTTCTTCTTGAATCCGCGGATTGAAAAGCGCAATCGGCGGCGCGTGCCGCAGGATTTCCTATGGACAAGGAAGCATCCGGGCTAACTCGACAAAGCGCATTGTCAAACGCACGTCGCATGGCGGAAGACAAGAGAAATTGCAAGAGCATTCAGGAGCGCCTCATCGTTTCGAATTCAATATGCGATGCCGTGA
>CAZAAM010000086.1:0-8639 GCA_964483055.1 uncultured Victivallales bacterium | reverse complement strand
TGAGCAAAGTCGTCTTGCCGGAACCCGTGCCGCCGCTGATGATGATGTTTTTCCGAAGCTTGACGCAGACATCGAGGAAGTGCGCGATATCCGCCGTGATGGAGCCGAATTGAATCAGGTTTTCGACCGTGAGCGGCACCTTGGAAAACTTTCGGATGGTGATCGTCGGACCGACGAGCGAAAGAGGCGGAATGATGGCGTTGACGCGCGAACCGTCCTTCAGACGAGCGTCGACCATGGGCGAGCTCTCGTCGATGCGGCGTCCCAGGGGAGAGACGATGCGTTCGATAGCCGCAAGCACCTGATAGTCGTCGGCGAACGCCATGTCAGTCTTGTAAAGGACGCCGTTGTGCTCCACGTAAACGTGATCCGGACCGTTGACCATGATTTCTGAAATGTCCGACCGGGCGATCAAATCTTCCAAAGCGCCGAGACCGATGGCCTCATGATAGAGCTCCGTCTCGATCTTTTCCGGCGTGACGCCGCGGGGCAGGGGGATGGAGATTTCACTCATGATTTCATGAATCGTCGTGCGCGCCTTCGCCTCAAGCTCCTCTTCCGAGGTTCCTCCCAGCGCCAGGCGCTTCATATTCAGGCGAGCAAGCAATTCCGCGTGCGCACGCTTCTTGATCTGTTGAACGAACGGACGCGCAGGGAGCGGAATTCCGCTGACAACAAGAATCTTTTCGCCGGTCTTGGGGTCGGTCGTGATGGGAAAGGACGACGCCTTGGATTTCGTTGGTTTCGTTTCCGGGACGGATGCGGGCGAGACGGCCGGAAGCGCGGAAGCGGGCTTTGGAGGCGGAACGGAAGCCGGCGGCTGCGTCCGCGCGGAAGGATCCTCCTGTCGCGGTTGCGTACGCGCGCTCTTCGCATTGCCGTCTCGTTGCGCGGCGGAAGATGGAAGCAGAATGATGTGAACCGTTCCGAGCAAAAGGTCGGTTCCGGGCTGAACTTCGACCGGAGTCCGTCCGACCGGACGATTGTCGAGGAAAGTTCCGTTCGAACTGCCCAGATCGGCGACCTTCAGGGAATTTTCGGTTGCAATCAGCTCGCAATGGACGTGGGAGACGCCTGGGAAGGGAAGCTGAAGCGCGACTGCATTGGATGAACCCGCCTGATACGTTCCTGGGGGCAGCGTAAGCGTCGTGTCGCTTTGACCGGGCATTTTGAGGATGATTTCAGGCATGGCGCACCTCGTTGTCAACGAATTTTCTTCAGCAGCGATTCACGTTCCTCGTTGAGCTTTTTCAGGTAATCTCCGGTTTCGATGTCGCCCCAGTTGATGCTTTGGAGATTCTGCACGAACTTTTCATCTTCATAGCCGCGAAGAACAAGGGAAAGGCGTCCCTTTTGGGAAGCGAACTCCAGAAGCTCAGCCTCCTTTGGCGTCAACTCCAGCGTAACCGTGCTGTAGCCGCGCGTCGATGTTCCGGTCGGACGAGCAAAGCCCATGTCCATGCCGCAGGCAAGAACCTTGACGCGCTGCAGGAGCGTGAGAGTCGTCGTGTCGAGTCTCGTGTCGCCGCGAGTCGCAGGGAATCGGAAGGTTCCGACGACGTCGACGTAGTTGGTCGGCCGAATCAGACCCGTGACGGAAGAGGACGAATCCACCTGAATCGACTTGGCGCGGAATCCAGGATTGACATACTTGGTCAGACCTTCGCGGGCGGGCGGAACGGTCTGCTTGAGGTGATGCCAGCTGAGCGCTTCTCCCTTGCGGACATGCATGCCGATGGAGGATCCAAGGATGCGGGTGTGATTTTCCCAGAGGATTTCGGACGCGTTCGGTCGGTTCCGGATCAGCCGAACCTTCATTGGCTCGATATCGTCCTTCGTGATTTTCTGATCTTCCGCCATTTCATGGCGCACGCCTATGACGATCACATCCTCAGTCTGATCGATGAATTTCTGACGTTCCTTCTGAATCTGCTGATACGTGAACATGAACGCCAAAATGCCGAAAAAGACGGCTGCGACAAGAAGAATTTTCTGCTTCATAATCCGGAACTCCGAGTTGGGCGTCGTGAATAAGGCGCGCGGTTAGGGTTCAGCGATCAACGAGAATGTAAGACATGACGAGATTCATGACGACTTTGCCGTCGACGAGCATTTCGCCGACGCCCTTTCCGGCACGGCGTGTTCCAGGCGGCATTTGCATCTTCATGACCATCTGGTCGCCAGGGAAGATGGGCGCGAAGAACTCGGCGCTGTCGATTCCCATGAAATAGGCGATCTTGCCCTTCATCGCCTCGTTCGTAAGCACATGGATGCAACCGGCCTGCGCGATGATTTCCGGCTGGATGGAACCGGACATGACCATGTATCCGTCTGGATATTCGCGGAAGATCGCCTCGGTGTTCGTCGCGTTTTTGACGCCATAGATGGAGGAGTCGTCAATCTTCGCAACGGAATCGACGAAAAGGAAGGGAAGACGATGCGGAATGACGTTCATGATTTTGTTGACGTCCATCAGAGAGTTCGCCGACTTGTCGAATTCGTTGAAATCAGCCGGAGGCGGAATGTTCGCGACCTTGTCGCGGACGGCGAGCACGAAAGTTCCGTTGCTCGATTCGCCGGAGTTGTTATAGAGAACAGCGGAGACGGTCGCTTCGCCGTTCTCGACGGAAAGAATGTCCGCCTCGATGCGAATGCGGTCGCCGGGATTGTTGGGCTTGCGGAACTTCACGTTGCTGATCTTCTTGACGTAGATGTCTCGGTCGTGATTCGGATCAAGGCGGTCGCGGACGCCGATTTCAGCCAGCTGGGCGATTGCTTCGCACTGAAGGACGCCGGGCAGGATCGGATGACCTGGAAAATGTCCGAGAAAACACGGCTCGTCCATGGTGACGCATTTCCAGCCGATCAGCTTGTTCTCATTGACGACCTGCACGCGATCAAGCATCAGGAAGTCCGGCTTGACGGGCAGAATCTTGCGCATTTCACTTACCGATAAGATGTTCATAGTATCATTCCTTTCCCTGTGCTTCCTGTGCAAGCATCTTGAGTGCGAGTTGAACATGAGTCGGATGTCCGGACTTGACGGACATGATGTGCGCCTTGACGCGCTTGCCGACCAGAAAGATGTCGCCGATGAGATCCATCATCTTGTGACGAACTAGTTCGTTGGGATAACGGAGAGAGTCCTTGGAGATGATCGCGCCTTCATACAGGATGATCGCGTTGTCCAGACTTCCGCCCTTTGCGAGTCCGGCCGTAATGAGCTGTTCCAGCTCCCGGTAGCGGCAGAACGTGCGCGCGCCGGCAAGCTGATCCCGAAAGGACTCGGTCGTTACGGCGAGATGATGGAACTGGGTGTCAAGCGGGGTTTCCCCGTACTGGACCGTGAAGGTGATCTGCAGATCGTCGGCGGGCGCCAGCGCAAGCATGGAGCCTTTGTCCTCGATGACGATCGGCTCCTTCGCCGTCCAATATTGCGCCTCTGCCTCCTGCGGCTGAATTCCTGCATCCTGAATCATGCGGAAATAGGGGGCCGCGCTGCCGTCCGCGATCGGCGGTTCCGGGCCATCCATATCGACGACCGCGTTGTCGATGCACGAGGCGTGCAGAGCCGCCATGACGTGTTCGACCGTGACCACGAAAGCTCCTGTCTCGCGCGAGGCGAGAGTCGTTGCGCGACGGACGTCGACGACGTTGGACGCGATTGCTTTGACCGAAGGCGCGCCCGGCATGTCAATGCGCCGGAAGACGATTCCCGCGTTCTCCGGCGCTGGCGAGATGCTGAGACTTGTCCGTGCGCCGGAATGCAGTGCGATTCCGGAGATGGTCGCGCTTTTCGCAATGGTATTCTGCTGTGGCATTGAAGAAAGTTCCTGACAAGATTTTATGGAATAAACGGTGAAATATAACGCGTTTTCACGTGATTGCTAGCGATTTTAGCGCTATATTAGGAAAAAAACGGAAAGAAACCTCCCTTTTCCCTTGAAAGAGCGCTGCAATGATGACTCAGGAAAGAATGAAAATCATCCTTTTGCTAGGACCGACCGCCTCCGGAAAGACGTCCTTCGGCGCCCGCCTCGCAGAGCGTCTTGACGCCGAAATCGTCGGCGCGGATTCCCGTCAGATCTATGTCGGACTCGACTTGGGCAGCGGAAAGGATCTTGGCGATTACGTCCTGCCGGACGGTCGCGTCGTGCCGCATCGTCTGATCGACATCCGATCGCCCAACGAAGAATACTCCCTCGCCGATTATATCAAGGATGCGACGGCGGCGGTCGAAGAAATTCGCGCGGCAGGCCGCGTCCCGTTGTTCGTCGGCGGCACGGCGCTGTATCTGCACGCCCTTGTCTTCGGCTACCGTCTGCCTCCGGGACCGCCGAACGCCGCCGAACGCGAATCCCTGAGAGCTCTTTCCAACGAAGAGCTGCGCCGTACTTTGGAGGAACTTGCTCCGAACAACGCGATAGTGCAAAAAGAACCGGACAATCGGACTCGCCTCATCCGACGCATCGAAATGGAGCGAAAGAAGCTCGATCCGCCGCATGGCGAAGACATCCGTTTTCCTGACGCCGATTTTCTCGTCCTTGGCGTTCTGCGCCCGCGCAGAGAAATTCATGCACGCATCGAAGCACGCCTGGATGAACGACTTGCTGCGGGCATGCTCGACGAGGCGCGGCGTCTGCACGATGATGGCGTCTCATGGGAGCGACTGGAGTTCTTCGGTCTTGAATACCGCTATATGGCGCGTCATCTGCAAGGATTCATCTCCTTCGACGAGATGCGCGAGCAGCTTCTGGCGAAGATACGCCAGTTCGCCAAGAGGCAGGATTCCTGGTTTCGTCGATTCGAGAAGGACGGATGTCCCATTTACTGGCTTGCGCCCAATGAAATTGAAAAGGCCGTCCGCCTTTCCGAAGACTTTCTCGCGGGGCGCCCGTTGCCGTCGGTCGTCTATCGCCTCTCCGAACATAAAAATCCAGTCAAGCCGGGATCGATGGAATAAGCCGCAACGCCGTTTGAATCAAGATCTTAGACGTCATTTTCGACGAAGCGGAGAATCAGTTCCTTGAAGCGATCGCCGCGTTCGCGATAGTCGCGGAACAGATCCATGCTTGCGGTCGCGGGAGAAAGGAGGACGCAGTTCCCGGGGGTCGCAGCATTTGCCGCCCGCCATACGGCGTCTTCAAATCCGTCGCACTGCACGCATGGGACGACGTCGGCGATGGCGTCGGCGATTCGCATTGCGCAGGTTCCGAAAAGGAATGCTGTTTGAATCTTGTTTGCGCTTTTTCTTAATTCTTTAAAATCCATGTTCTTGTCTAATCCTCCGAGGAGAATCAGAGCGGAGTGCGGCTTCATGTCGGCAAGAGCGGCGTTGACGGCATGCGGATTGGTCGCCTTGGAGTCGTTGACATAGCGGATTCCGTTGCGTTCCAGGAAGCATTCCAGCCGATGCTCGCCGCTTGCGAACATCGTCAGAGCGTTTCGGACGCGCAGATCGAATGCGGCGTCTTCTCCGCGAGTCGAAGCGATCAGCGCCAGCGCGGCCAACGCGTTTTCATGATTGTGACGTCCGTGCAGGCGAAGAGCGTCCAGGCGGGCGAGCTCGCGTTCACGGAAACGCAAGCCCTCGCTATCGACGCGGAAGTCCGCATCGGGATTCGATGCGGAAAAGGTGAGGGGAAGGCGGCCTCCAAGAATCTTTTCCGCAAGCGGAAGAAGTTCGGAATTGATGACGCATTTCGTTTCGTTCCAAGAAAAAAGACGCAATTTCGCTTTTGCATAAGCCTCGAACGAACCATGACGATCGATATGATCCGATGCAAGATTCAGAAGCGCGGCGGCTGCGGGGCGCGGCCTTTCCATCGTTTCCAGCTGAAAGGAGCTGACTTCCACGACAGGCAGGTCAAGCAGTCCGTCAAGACAGTCGCATGCGGCGTCGCTCATGGCATATCCATTGTTTCCGCATGCCCTTGCAAGAATTCCCAATGCGCGGAACAGTTCCGCCGTCAACTCCGTCGTCGTCGTTTTCCCGTTCGTACCCGTGATTCCGATCCAAGGCTTCCCGCAATGTTCCAGTGCGAATTCCAGTTCGCCGACGACGCGGTCGGCGCTCGTTCGAATCGCGGCGAGAATCGGATTCCCTTTTCGGAAGCCGGGACTGAGCACGGCAAGACCGAAGCGGGGCAGGGGCTCTGCGGCCTGTTTTCCAAGGAACAGTTGCTCCGGTTTGCGCGGAAGGCTCTCTATAAAGGTTCGGAGTTCCTGCGAGTCTCGTTCGTCAAGAATGGAAAAGGGGCGTTCGAGCCGCGCTGCCAGCCTCGCGGCGGCGCGTCCGCTGACTCCGCAGCCCGCGATAAGAATCGAACGTTCATCATCGCATCTCCGCATGTTCATGGAACCTCCTTGAGTTCGATTTGGATATCGTCTTCCAGCTTGGAGAGGTTCCTCAGATCGTCTTCCGAGAGACCGCGAATGCGTTTTAGAAATTCGATGCGCCTTCTCGCTTCGGCGGCGCCTGCCGCGTCTCCCAGACGAACATAGGCGTGTTCGAGCATCAGAAGAGGAAGGACGGAAAAGGGTCTGCGTTTGATTTCGCCTTGAAGCAGGGGAATGGCATCGGCGCAGCGGTTCATCCTCAGATATGCGTTGGCGGCGATGAAATGCACATAGCCGAAGTCCGGGGTGGATGTCTTCGCGATCGCCTCTGCGTATTTCAGCGCGCGTTCGGGATCGTAATACAGGGCGTGTTCCATCGCCGCGATGAGGATCTTCGGATCATCCTTCCCAAGACGCGCCGCACGCTCATGCAGTTCGATCGCCCGCTCATGCTCTCCTTGGTTTTCCGCCTTGTCCGCCTGCCGAGAGAGAAGCTTCGCGGAAAAATCGACGATCGAAGCGGCGAGCGCGGACGCGCAGATCAGGATGCCGCCGCAGATGCAGAGGACGCGCACGCTGTTCGGGAAGGGAATGACTGGAAGCCAGTCTTCTTCCTTTTCCTTCGGTTTGAGCGATTCATTCCACAGAAGACCGAGGAAGACCGTGGCAAGGGTAAGCGTAGGCGGACGGAATAAAATCAGATCCAGCTGTGCGTGCAAAAGCAGAACGAGGAGAGAAAAGAAGGCCAGACGCGTTTCCATGTCCAGTGCGGCGAAGACGCGGCGCGTGCGGAGAACAGGAACAAGCAGAAGGATGAGCCAGGCGATCAGCCCGAGAAAGCCGAAGCCGGCCGCGACAAACAGCGTTTCGTTGTGCGGGTGATCCGTGCGAATCGCGGGATGCCGCATCAGAAAGTATTCCGGCGTTCGGAAAGGCAGATACTCCTGTTCAAAGGATGGCGCGCCATGACCGAGAAGCGGCTTTTCCGCGATCATCGTCGCCGTCGTCTTCGCAAGATAGATTCGTTCGTCGCGCGAAAGACAGTCGGCTATGGCGTCGCGTTTCCAGGCGATAAGCAGAACGGCCGCCGCCGCGCAGAAAGCAAGAACGATTCGGATCGAGATGCGAATGGCGCGCGCGCGATGCGGGAAGATCGTATCCCAGGGCGTGAGAATCGCGGCGACGGCGAGCGAAAGGAAGGCGCCTTTGGAACCGGCAAGCAGGATCAGAATCACAGTGATCGTGACGACCGCGACGATGAAAATACGATGCAGCGCGACATTCCGGATGGCTTGTCGGAGCGCCGTCAGCGCGAACGGAGCAGTCGCAGCAAGGAACGCCGCGTTCCAGTTCACATTTTGCGGAATTCCGAATGGAAGCGAACCTTGCCCCGCAACATGCAGGACGCTGAGAGCCGCGTCCCAGACCCAGAGAATCGCAAGAGCGGGCGTCAGCAGACGCTTCGTCTCTTCCGCGAACGAGCAGACTGCGAGCGGAGGAAACAGCCAGACAAGCAAGGACGCCGATTCCCTCCAGGAGTAGACTCCGCCGTGTCGCACGCCATGCCACGCCGCGATTCCGGCGAACAGACAGAAGGCGATCGTCAGGATGCGCGGCGCGCGTTCCAGAACATCGGCGAAACGTGCCGGCGCGCAGAGCAGAGCTCCAATCGATATCGCGACGACAAGTCCCGTTCCGAACCATTCGGCGGGCATGCCGGTCCCGACGGAGATTCCTGGAAACAAAAGGAGCGGGGACGCCAGCAGAACGGCTGGGAAAAGATATCGGACGCATGCGCGCGAATTCATTGCGGTCTCCTCGTGATGACTCGATAAACTTACTGCGGATTCGCCGAAAGTCAAATCAAAAGCGCTTCGGCAAGATCATTCCAGAAGGAAAGCCCTTTTTCCGTCGGGAAAATGCGGTCCTCCTTTTCTACGAGAAGTCCGTCTTGCACGCATGCGATTCTTTCCGGAAAATTTCGCCAGTCCGCGCCGGACGCGGCTCGGAATTCTTCACGCTCCCATCCGCGCGTCGTTCTCAAGCCCATGACAAAGATTTCGCGCGTCCGCACGGCGCGCGAAACACTGTCCCGTTCCGGAGATTCCCCGGCGAGCCAGCGGGAGAAGTCCGGCGGCTCCGTCCATCGGTCGATTCCGTCGAACGAAACAGCGGACGGGCCGAGGCCGAGATACGTTTCTCCTTTCCAAACGTTGCAGTTGTGGCGGGATTCGAATCCTGCGCGCGCATAGTTGGAGATTTCATAGCGCGTCAGACCGTGTTCCGCAGGCAGGCGACCC
>CAZAAM010000085.1:0-8833 GCA_964483055.1 uncultured Victivallales bacterium | reverse complement strand
CGCCGCCGGAAGCCACGCTGAAGAACGGCATGCCTTTTTCGATGCGTTCCTTCTTGTAGGTGCCCATGACCGGATGCTGGAAACGGGTCGGATTCGTGCTGTTGCCGGTAATCGCAATATCGACGCCTTCCTTCCACATGATGGCGACGCCTTCGCGCACGTCGTCGGCGCCATAGCAACGGACCGCGGCGCGTTCGCCGTTGGAATACGCCTTCTCAAAGACGATCTTCAGCTCGCCCGTGAAGTAGTCGAACTCCGTTTCGACGAACGTGAAGCCGTTGATGCGGCTGATGATCTGGGCGGCGTCCTTGCCAAGACCGTTCAGAATGACGCGAAGCGGCTCCTTGCGAGCTTTGTTCGCGCTGCGGGCGAGACCAATCGCGCCTTCCGCTGCAGCGAAGGACTCATGTCCCGCGCAGAACGCAAAGCACTTCGTCTCATCGCGCAACAGCATGCTGGCGAGATTTCCGTGTCCGAGACCGACCTTGCGATCGTCCGCGACGGAACCCGGAATGCAAAAGCTCTGGAGACCTTCGCCGAGCGTCTTGGCAATCTCGCTGGCCTCCGTCTGTCCGCGCTTGATGGCGACAGCGGCGCCGACGAGGTACGCCCAGCAGGCGTTCTCAAAGCAAATGGGCTGAATGTTCTTGACGCGGGCATAGATGTCAAGGCCCTTGTCCTTCGTGATCTTCTCCGCCTCTTCCAAGGAGGAGATTCCATTGTCGTTCAGAAACTTCTCGATCTGAGCGATGCGACGTTCATAGCTTTCAAAAAGAGCCATCTTTTCTCTCCTCATTCTTTCCGCGGGTCAATGACTTTGACAGCATCGGCGAAGCGTCCGTAGGTGCCGGTGAATTTCTTGATCGCCTCATTGGCGTCCATGCCCTTCTTAATGGCGTCGAGCATCGGACCGAGCTTCAGGAACTGATAGCCGATGACCATGTTGTCGGCATCGAGACCGATTCCGGTGACATAGCCTTCCGCCATTTCCAAATAGCGAACGCCCTTCGCCGACGTGCCGTACATGGTGCCGGTAATGCTGCGAAGGCCCTTGCCGAGGTCTTCCAGTCCGGCTCCGATCGGAAGTCCGTCTTCGGAGAAGGCGGTCTGGCTGCGGCCGTAGACGACCTGAAGGAAGAGTTCGCGCATGGCCGTGTTGATCGCGTCGCAGACCAAGTCGGAGTTCAAGGCTTCAAGAATAGTCTTGCCGGGAAGAATTTCCGCCGCCATCGCCGCGGAATGCGTCATGCCGGAACAGCCGATCGTTTCCACGAGAGCCTCCTGAATCACGCCGTCCTTGACATTCAGGGTCAGCTTGCAGGCTCCCTGCTGCGGCGCGCACCAGCCGACGCCATGCGTCAGACCGGAAATGTCCTTGATTTCTTTTGCTTTCGTCCACTTCCCTTCCTGAGGGATGGGCGCGGGACCATGCTTGACCCCCTTTGCGACACAGACCATTTGGTCTACTTCGTGCGAGAACTTCATCGTTACACTCCGTTTTCCTAGTGAGGTTGGATTTCGGTAGAAACTTAATAAATATACACGCGATTCCATGAAATTTCAATCTGGAAACATGGAAAATGCCGCAGATAAGAGACAAAGAAAAGGAAGGGAGCTCGCAAATGCGGCCCCTTCCCCGATTTTCAGCGTTTCGGACGCGGACGTTCGGCTCAAAGAGACATGGTCTTCAGATAGCTGTCCAGCTCCTGCCGGGCGGCGCGCGCGGCGTCCCTCAGCTTTTGCAGTTTGTCCTGCTCCGCGTCAATGCGCTTGCTTTCCTCGAGCAGACGCGCGACGAGCTGCTGATGGAAGTCTCCTTCCGCCGCCTTCGTCAGACGATCCAGATTGCTCCGAGTCCGCGCCTGATTGTCGGAAAGTTCGCTTAGGAGCTTTTCGCTGTCCTGCACGGCGCGGTCTGCTTCGACCGTCTTTCTCTGAAGCTCGACAGCCTTCGCCCAGACGGCCTTCTGCTCATCTGTCAGGGTTCCGCGCGCGACGATTCGGGAAATCTTCGCCCAATCGTTTTCCTGAAGACGCATCTCTTCCGAAACAACCCGCTCGAAGGCGAGAAGAAAATCGGCGCTCTTTTTTGCAGGAAGCTCAACGCGAAAGCGATGTCGGCCGTCTTCCGTCTTCCACGGCTTCGCAACGTCGGCAGCAAGATTCCAGCCGCCATAGCGGATCGGCGCGTACAGGATCAGACTGCGCGCCTCATTCGATTCGTTTCGGAAAACGTACTTGGTCTCATTGCGCAGAACGCGCTTCACGGTCAATGCGCCCTGTGCGGAGGAAAGCGTGACGGTTTCGTTCTGTCGATTCGAACCTGGCGCGACCTCCGCCTTGACATCGGACGCAACGCCGTAGCGGGCGATAATGTCGCCGCCTGGAGGAAGAAGCGGGATTTCCGCATCGCCGCCGTATGCGCCGTCGTCATAGACGGTAAGCGGACCGCGCAACAGGAGCTTGTCCGTATCGTTTTTCAACACGATCGCATTGCCAATGGAAGGAGCGACGGAAGGATCATAGACAAGAACCTTTTCCGTCGGGACGTCTGAAGCGAGAAGCTCAAGCATTGTGGCCTGACGGCGCGGAAGCGTCACAGGAGTCGAAAACCGGTATTCGAACAGCGCGCCCATTTCCGAGCCGGAGGCCAGGTCTGACGACGGAGCGCCCGAAAGGATCGCATCCTGCATGGATGCAACGGGAACCGCATCTGCCGCCATGCGATTCATCGCAAGCGTGCGCGCGGCTTTCGGCTTCACAGGCGGCGCTTGCAATGGAACGGCGGGCGAGGAATCGGCGGAATTGCTCTCGTCGCCTGTCGCGCCTGAGTCGCGAGCAAGAGAGGAGGCCGGATTGTAAATCGAGGAATACAGCGGAATGCGCAGGAACAGCGGATCGCCGGATACAAGCGACAACTCCAGCGCGTTCCAGTCCGAATCGGTCTGATTCTCCACGATGGCCCAGCCCTGCAGGCGGGCCTTGCCGCCGGAACTCAGATTGAGGCGATAGCTGCATTTCCAAATCGGCGTATCGAGCACATAGCCGAAGACGATCTTCCGTTCTCCCTTGCCGTTGAAGCGGATCGTAAACGGCTTCCGCTGAGCGTTCTTTTCCGCTGCGAGCGTGGCAAGCGCCTTGGAAAGCTCTTTCAGCAATTCAGGATCATTCGGCGTAAAGGAATGGATCGCGTTCAAGTCGAGAGCGAGAATCCTGCCGTCGTCGCATAGGATCGTCACCCGAGCGGGCTCCATGCGAAGGGCGTCGCCCGATTCGACGATCCGCTTCTCGATGCCGAGCACGACGCCAGTCGTCTTGACGAGCCCCTCCGGGTTGTCCTTTGCAAATTCGCGGCGGAAGAAGTCGACCTTTGCGCCGCGCAGCTGCGAGAGGAGATCGGCTCGTGAAAGATTTTCTGAAACATTGATCGGAAAGGCTTCCAGAGATTTTGCAAGCGGATTCTGCGCGGGGTATTCGATTGCACCGATTCGCCCGCCGCCATAGTCGCGAATCACAAGGCTCTTCAGCAAAGTGTCCATTTGCGACGCAGTGAAATGCAGGGAAACGACATCGTCGTCCTTCACGATTCCGTCGTGCTCGAAATAGCTGACGCCGCTGGAATACATGACGACCTTGCGAAGGGGCATGTCCGCCGCGCCCGCGAAGCAACTCAGCATGGCCGCTGTCGCGATCGCCAAAAGAATCTTCTCTTTGACAAACGTTTTTTTCATGATTCAAGCCTCCTGAAATCAATTGTCTTGGATACAACAGCAAGAGAAAAAGGGCAAGGATTCGCCCCCCGCATGCTAATACCTTATCCGTGTTCTCTGCTGAAATCAAGCGGCGCGCTTCTTTTTTTGCAGAAAAAAATGCAATTTTTTTTCCAAACGTCTGTATAGCTTTTCAAAAAACGAAGGTCAAACGTCTCCTTGCAATGCGATCGATGCGAAGCATGAAAGTTTCCGAGCAAGCGGGAATGAAAATTCACCAAGACGCTCGCAGTAAAAACGGGCATCGCCATGAATGGCACTCATCATGAGGACGGCGTTCATGATTGCAACGTTATTTATACTATAATTATAATTAAAGAAGATTAAAAAGGCAATGCAGTCGAAAAAGCGGAAGAACATCGCCGCATCTGTACGAAAAGAACAAGGCGGAACGAGACTCCTTCGCCCAGGAGCCTTGCTGCGGCATTGAAGAGGATTCACCGTGTCGTCCAGAGCCGAATGCAGAATCTCCGCTTGAACAGAAACCATCTTGAATTTCAAGAAAATGCATATCCTCTGCACGCCTTTTCAGGCAGGCATGAAGAGTTCTGCGATGCGAAAAGGAAGTCAATCCGTTTGGAAGCGAACGGTACGACTTGCGATATGGATGGAATTTTCCGTGAAGACGCCAATCACATATCCGCGGCCGCGGCTTCACGCAAGAAAAGCCAGGGAAAGCGGCGCTTTTGGAACAAGGGCGGCGATGGGAATGCGAAGGGGGTGGATTCGCCGACAGTTCGCTCCTATGTCTTGGAGACTGACTGCAAGGACGCAAAGAAGGCCGGAAGCCGCGGCCGCATCCCGCATGGGAGACGAACCAGACGCTTCCGGCCATTCATTATTCCCCGAAGACGAGGCGGCGGAACGATTACTCGCTCTTGCCGTCGAGTCCGGCGAGCGCGCTGTTAAGCGCGGAGCCGAAGTCGCTAAGAGCCTTTCCAGGACCAAGCGCAGCGGTCATTTCCTCGCCGGCCTTGCGCATGTCCTCTTCGGAGAAGTCCTCATCGAGAGCCTTGATGCTCAAGCCGATGCGACGTTCCTCCTTGTCGATCTTGATGACTCTCGCTTCAATCTCATCGCCGACGTTGAGCTTGTCCTTGACCTTTTCAACATGCTCGCGGGCGATCTGGGAGATATGAACCAGTCCGTCGATCTTGTGAGAGAGTTCGATGAAAGCGCCGAAGGTCGTAATCTTGCTGACCTTGCCTTTGACGACATCGCCGATCTTGTAGTATTCTTCGATGTTGGACCACGGATCGAGTTCCGTCTGCTTCAGGCCGAGCGAAATGCGCTGCTGGGAAGGATCGATGTCAAGAATGACCGCATCCACTTCCTCGCCGACCTTCAGGACCTCGTTCGGATGGTTGATCTTGCGGGTCCAGGACATGTCGGAAACGTGGATCATGCCGTCGATATCGTTTTCAATTTCGACGAAGGCGCCGTAGGTGGTCATGTTGCGAACCTTGCCGTGAATGCGGCTGCCGACCGGATACTTCTCCGCGAGAACCTCCCACGGATTGCGCTCCTTCTGGCGGAGACCGAGGGAAATCTTCTTGCCGGCCTTGTCGATTTCAAGGACGACGGCTTCGACTTCCTCTCCGACGCTGACGACGTCGCCGGCCTTGGTGATGCGCTTCGTCCAGGACATTTCGGAAACATGGATGAGACCTTCAACGCCCTGCTCGATCTCGATGAACGCGCCATAGGGCATGATATTGACGACGCGGCCCTTGACCGTCGTTCCGACCGGATACTTCTCTTCGACGTTGTTCCAGGGATTTTCGGTCTTCTGCTTGAGTCCGAGGGAAACGCGCTCCTTCTCGAAGTCGATGTCGAGAATCATGACTTCGACGTCCTGTCCGATCTCCAGCATCTCGCTCGGATGCGCGATGCGTCCCCAGGACATGTCGGTGATATGAAGCAGGCCGTCCACGCCGCCGAGATCGATGAAGGCGCCGAAATCCGTGATGTTCTTCACGACGCCGGCGCGGATCTGTCCGACGGACATTTCCTTGAGCAGCTGCATGCGGCGATCCTTGCGGGATTCCTCCAGCAGGTCGCGGCGGCTGACCACGATGTTCCGGCGATCCTGATTGATCTTGAGGATCTTGAATTCGAACTCCTTGCCGATGTAGTCGTCGAGGTTCTTGACCGGGACGATGTCCACCTGGCTTCCAGGCAGGAAGGCGTCCACGCCGTCGAGGTCGATGATGACGCCGCCCTTGACGCGATGCTTCATCACGCCCTTGATCACGCTGCCTTCGCCGAATTCGCTGGTAATCTTATTCCAAGCCATGAGGGCCTTCGCCTTCTGCAAGCTGATGCCCGGCATATTCTGTTCGTTTTCGATTTCTTCCAGATAAACGTCGATTTCATCGCCGATCTGGACGTCTTCCCAGTTTTTGAACTCGGAAGAAGGAATCGCGCCTTCCGCCTTCAGGCCGATGTCGACCAGGGCGCTGTCCTGACGCTTTTCCACGATTTTTCCATGCACGATCGTTCCGGGAACGAAATCGCTTTTTGTTTTTCCGCTCAGAAGATCGTCCATCGTCATGGAATCGTCAATGGAGACATAGCTTTTCAGGGCGGGCTTTTGGTTGGTTTCGTTGCTCATGTTTTCGGGTTTCTGTTTTGTTGTTAGTGGTTGTCTGTTGCTTTCGCATGCGTCGCGCATGCGCGAACAATTGGAGCTTACTATAGCGCTCTTCCACGCAAATGCAAGCGATTCTGCAAAGAAAAGTCAACTCTCCGGATTGAACAGGGCAAGCAGCTCGTCGCCGGAAAGCCCTTCCACGCATTCCGAGACGGGAAGGAGCGCGATGCGACGTGCGAGATCCGCCTTGCGGAACGGAACGCCGCAAAGCCCGTTTTCCAGCTCTTGAACATCGCGCGCGCCAAAAAAGTCTCCATGAATCCGAACGCTTCGAACGACGCCTTTGCGCAAGGAAAGCGCAAGCGAGACCGTCCCGCAAGGGAAGCGCATCGTTTTGGAATGAGCGAATTCCGGCGAAACTCCGACGTTCCATTCCCATTTCCGGTACTTCGCTTCCGCCAGGATCTCCGCCTCGCGCATCCACATCTCAGGCGGAACTGCGGCCCTCTTCGCGCCAAAGCGAATCAAAACGGCGCGCATCATCTCCTCAAAGAACCGATCCGCGTCCCAATCGGGCAGAAGCTCTTTCAAATTCATGACGCGGGAGCGAACGGAACGAACGCCGCGCGCTTGCAGCTTGCACTCCGGAGGCGACAGAACCGCCTCCATGGCATCGAGATTGCAATCGAAAAGGAGGGTCCCATGAAAGAGAATGCGACCGCCGTGAACAAGCTTCGCGCAACCGGAGATTTTCCGTCCGCCGACTGAAATGTCGTTGCGACCGGAAAACTCCGCATCGACGCCGAAGGAACGCAGAGCTTCGACCATCGGGGAAAGAAACTTTTCAAACGACGGAAAACGGTCGTCCTCTTTGAGAAAGGAGAAAAAGCTGAAGTTGACGTTCCCCAGGTCGTGATAGACGGCGCCCCCGCCGGTCTCGCGACGGACAAGACGAATGCCGCGTTTTGAGAGAAGCGGAAGGTCTACTTCTGATTGCGCGTTCTGATTCCGTCCGATGATGACGGACGGGGCGTTGCGCCACAAAGAAAACGCCGGGGCGTCCATTCGTGCGAGAATCGTCTGCTCCAAGGCGAGATTGAACGCAGGGTCGTTCTGTTCGATTCGATAGAAATGGTGCATGAATCCGCTCTGTCGTCGTCATGATCATTGCGCGGGCGCACAACGCTTTTTTCTCGTTTCACGATTGCAAAAGCGAACGTCCGGCTGTATATTTTCCAACACGAAGACCGTAATATATCGCCAAGAAAGGAGATTTCAACAATGGAAGAGCAAATCAAGGCAAAGCTGGAAGAGCTCCGCAGCATGCTTCAGGCGGACGGCGGAGATCTTGAACTCGTTGCGATCGAAGGAAAAATCGTCAAACTCAAGCTGCATGGCGCATGCGGCGCATGCCCGCACGCACAAATGACGCTCCGCGACGGCATCCAGCGCGTCCTTCGCGACTCCGTCGATCCGGAAATCGTTGTCGAACGCGCGTAATCGAACCGCACTCGACGCAAAAAAGTCGCGTCTCCTGTTTTTTTCAGGAGCGCGGCTTTCTTATTGGCTCGATTAAGGGAATACGGGCTTTTCGAATTTATTCTTGCTTTTGCTGCATTCCCGCTGTAAGGGGGGGTTGCAAAGGGGCGCTTCGTTTGTCCTATGGAAATCACTCCTTGCTTTTGACGCGTTCCCATAGAGCATCAAGCTCGGAAAGCGAGCGTTCCTGCATAAGGCCCCCCTGCTCCGCGGCAAGACGCTCGACCTCCCGGAAACGGCGTTCGAACTTGTCGTTCGCGCGATTCAGAACCGCATCCGGATCAAGACCGCGATGACGCAGGAGATTGACGATCGAAAACATAAGATCGCCGGCCTCCTCCTCGAAATGCGCGGCGCTGCCTTCTCGGTCGGCGTCTTCAAGCTCCTTGAGCTCCTCCCGAATCTTTTCGCGAATCGGGGCCTCTTCAGTCCAGTCGAATCCGACTTTCGCTGCCTTCTTCTGCAGCTTTTCCGCACGCGCAAGCGCAGGGAGATTGCGCGGCAGACCGTCCAGAACGGACTTGCGATGCGATTTTTCCTTCTTTTTAATTTCCGCCCAAAGCGTTTCAACCTGATCGGACGTCGCGACGCCTTCCGTATTTGCGAAAACGTGCGGATGCCTTGAAATCATCTTGCGCGCCTCCTCTCGCGCTGCGTCCTCCAGCGAGAACGCGTTGCGTTCTTCGGCAATGACGCAGTTGAGAATCAGCTGCATCAACAGATCGCCAAGCTCTTCTTTCATATGGGCGTCGTCGCAGTCATCGACCGCGTCGAAATACTCCGCCCGTTCTTCAAGCATGTTCGGCTTCAGGGATGCATGCGTCTGCTCGCGATCCCACGGGCAGCCTTTTCTGACTTTGCGCATTACGCGCACAAGAATATCGAACTCAGACATTTTCCTTCCTTTCATGATCGCGGTAGACGACAAGGC
>CAZAAM010000084.1:0-8892 GCA_964483055.1 uncultured Victivallales bacterium | reverse complement strand
TCTTGTGACGGTAGGCGGCCTCGCCGCGGCCCTGAATGGTTTCCCGATACGGAATCTTCGGGAACTCAAGGCGCACGTCGACTTTGGAGAGCGCCTTAAGGTTTTTGATGGCGTTGTTGACGTGCATTTCGCCCATGCCGGAGAGAATGGTCTCGTGCGTTTCATCGTTGCGGGAGAGCACAAGCGTCGGATCGCATTCGGCAAGCTTCTGCAGACCGCTGACGATCTTGTCCTCGTCGCCGCTCTTTACTGCATACAGCGCGAAAGAGATGACCGGATTCGGATATTCCTGCTTCGGCATGGCGTGATTGTTGCGGGAGGCGCCGAGCGTGTCGCCCGTCTTGGTTTGCTTGAGCTTGGCGACGCCGCAAATGCAGCCGGGGCAAACTTCTTCCACCGGCGTCTGCGTCTTGCCGTTGAGCAGCAGAAGCTGTCCAATGCGTTCACGCTCCCCGGTCGTCAGATTCAGCATGTCGCTGTTCGAGGAAATCTTGCCCGTGAGGACGCGGATATAGGCCATCTGCCCGATGAACGGGTCAAGCGCGCTTTTGAAGACGAAGGCTGCCGCATCGCCATCCTCTTTCGGCACAAGCTGGGTGTCGTCTGCGGTCCGGCGGATGCGCTCCAGCGGATTCGGCATGAGTTGGACGATTCCCTCCATCAACTCCTTGACGCCGATATCCTTGGCGGTCGATCCGGCGAAGACGGGCACAAGCTGACCTCCGTAGATCGCCTTATGGAGTCCGTTCGCGATTTCCTGCGCGGAGAGCTCTTCGCCGTTGAGATAGCGTTCCATGAGCGTGTCGTCGGTTTCCGCAGCCGTGTCGAGTAGCTGGATCTTGTACTTGTCGACGAGCTCCTTCATATCCGCCGGAATCTCTGCGGCGGGAGTGGAAAGAATGCTTACGACGCCGGAGATGTTCGCTTCCGATCCGATCGGAAGAGTCATAGGAACGACGACGTTCTTTCCATAGGTCTCGTGAAGCTGGTCCAACACTTTGCCGAAGTTCGCCATTTCCCTGTCAAGACGGTTGATGAAGATCATGCGCGGCAGGTTGAACGATTTCGCGACCTTCCATGCGCGCGTCGTTCCGATCTGGAGGCCGTCGACGCCGTCGATCGTGAGAATGCCGAATCCGCAGGAGCGGAAGGACGAGATCACTTCTCCAATGAATTCGCCGTAGCCTGGAGTGTCGGTGAAGAAGAAACGATGTCCGTCCCACTCGCAGTTCAGGAAGGAAGAATAGATGCTGGAGCGTTTTTCCTGCTCGTCCGGGGTGAAGTCGGAGACGCTGGTCTTCGTATCGACGGAGCCGAGCCGATCCACGGCGCCCGCCTTATAAAGCATCAGGTCGCAAAGGGTGGTCTTGCCGCACCCGTTGTGACCTGCGACGACAAAATTGCGAATCTTGCTGGGATTGCTGATTTTCATGTAGTGCCTCCATGGAAAAGGTTGCGATTTCCGACAACGATTTTCTAACAGATAGCACGCGATTTCCTGTTTGTCAATCCCCTCATTTCGCGGGGCGCGGCATTTTCGACGAGTTTTCCGCGCGTTTTTTTCTTTTTTTCATGCGGAAGCCGGATTTTACGGATTTTTTCAATCCGGATTTCTTGCAAGGAACTCCGCCATCGTCAGAAACTGCGCCACGGAGACGCGTTCCGCGCGAACGTCGGGATGCGCGCCTGCGCGTTCCATCGCTTCCCGCGCTTCCGCCTCGCCGAAGACGGAGGCGATCTGACGGTACATCTTCTTTCTGCGGTGTGCGAACGCCGTCCGGGCGAGCCGGGAAAGAACCGTACGGATCTCCGGGGGCGGAAGCTCCGCTTTCGAACGGAGCGTCATGCGCAAAACCGCGGAATCGACGTCAGGACGCGGGAAAAACATCTCCGGCGGGGCGAGGCGAAGGATCTTCGTTTCATAGACCGCCTGAGCGCGCACGCTGAGCGCGGAATACTGTTCCGCGCCGGCTTCCGCGCAGAAGCGCTCCGCGACTTCCTTTTGAAGCATCAGAACCATGGACTCGGGCGGATCTTTCAAATCGAGCGTCTTCGCCACGAAGACCGTCCCCGCGCTGTAGGGGAGATTCGATACGACGCGGAACGATTCTCTGCCGAACAGAGCCGCGCAGTCCGTGCGGCATGCGTCTCCTTCCACAAGGCGGAAGGAGGCGGAAGCGATCGCATTTCTCAGATACGCCGCAAGCTTGCGGTCGAATTCAATCGCGACGACGCGCGCTCCGGCGGAAAGCAAGCCGCGCGTAAGAGCTCCAAGACCGGGACCGACCTCCAGGACATTTTCTCCTGGCCGCACATTCGCTTCGCGGACGATCCAATTCAAAAACTGCTCGTCGATCAAAAAGTTCTGCCCCAGCTTCTTGCTTGGCGCAATGCCGAGGTGATCGAGCAGCGCCTTGAGTTCTTTCTTAGTCATGGCGGCAGGCTCCGCCGCAGCAGCCTCCGCCCGCGCCGGGACAGAATCCTTGCGCAGCGGATGGACATGCGCATTCGCCGGCCGGCGTCGAAAAACGCGAAAGAGACCGCTTCACGTCCGACGAACCGCACGACGGACATGCCGGGGCGGGGGAGTCGGACGAGGGAAGAAGCGATTCGAATCCGGTTCCGCAGGCGGAGCAGAGATATTCGAAGATAGGCATCAGTGTCGTTCCAGTTTTTTGATAAGCCAGAAAGTGAAGAATCCAAGGAAGAACATCAGAACGATGAAGAATGCAAAGGCGAACGGCCAGAAGGGACCGCTCATCATCGTCAGTTCGGACATGCCGAATACGCCCGTGACGAACGTGGGAACCGCCACGGCAATGACGATGGCGTTCATGTTCTTCATGATGACGTTCAGGTTGTTGTTGATGATGCTGGCACGCGCGTCCATGAGTCCGGAGAGCACTTGCGAATAGACCTGCGCCTGGTCCAGAAACTGACGGTTTTCAATCTGCAGGTCTTCCAGCAGTTCGATGTGTTCTTCCGTGAACTGGAACTTATAGGCGCTTGCCCGCATGCGTTCGAAGACGCGGCGATTGCCGCTCAGCGCGTTGATGTAGTAGACGAGTCCCTTTTCCAGCGTGAACATGTCAAGAAGGCTTTTGTTGTCCTTCGTTTCGTTCAACGCCGTTTCGATTTCATCGCTGCACATATTGATGACGCGCAAATGGCTTTCGAAGTGACGGATCGTCTGAGAAAGCGTGCGGAGCACGACGTCTTGCACCGTGTAGACCTTGGATGCGATCTTGCCGATGAAAAGCTGCATCGGTTCGTCGAAGACGATGACGACGCGGTCGGAAAACATGAAAAGTCCCATGGACTTTACGCGGAAGAGAAAATTGTCGTCCGCGGAATAGTTCTTCGGGTATTTGAGAATCAGGGCGATGTAATCGTCTTCGAATTCCGCGCGCGGAGTCTCGTCCGGGTCGGTGGAGGACGCCAGCGTGTGTTCATCGATGCCGAGCGTATGAATCAGGTAGTTGCGCTCGTTTTCATCGGGCATGATGTAGACTTCGACCGGGATCGCGCCTTCCGTGGAGCGTGCGATCCGACCGTCGAGAACGGAATAATGATGCAACATGGCGTCCGCCCTCCCCGGGTTTGACAGTGAAGAAAAACGCCCGCGCGCCCGTGGAAGCGGGCGGCGGGGGATCGAATGACAGGAATCAGTTGTTCTTGCGGAATTTCTCCATGAAATCGACAAGACGTTCGATGGCGGCCATCGGGACGGCGTTGTAGATGCTGGCGCGGATGCCGCCGGCGGAACGATGTCCCTTGAGGCCGATCATGCCGGCTTCGATGGATTCCTTGACGAACTTCGCTTCGAGTTCCTCGGACGGAAGACGCCAGATGACGTTCATCTTCGAGCGGCTGTCCGGGCGGACCGGATTGCGGTAGTAGCCTTCGGAGGCGTCGATCGCGGCGTAGAGTGCGGCCGCCTTCTCGTTGTTGAGCTTTTCAATGACGTCAAGTCCGCCCTGTTCCTTGACCCAGTCGGTGACGAGCGCCAGCATATAGATGCCGAACGTGTTCGGGGTGTTGAACAAGGAGTTGTTGTCGATGTAGGTGGAGTAGCGGAGCATGGTCGGCACATTGGCAGGCGTGCGCGCCGCGAGATCCTTGCGAATGATGACGACGGCCATGCCGCTCGGTCCGAGGTTCTTCTGGGCGCCGGCGTAGATCATGCCGAACTTGGAGACGTCCAGCTTGCGGCTCATGATGTCGCTGGACATGTCCGCCAGCATCGGAACGCCTTCCGGAGATTCCGGGAAAGTCTGATACTGCGTGCCGTAGATCGTGTTGTTGCTGGTGATATGGAAGAATGCGGCGTCCGCATCCGGCTTCATGCCGGCGGGATCCGGAATGTACGTATACTTGTCTTCCTTGCTGCTGGCGATGATCTTGACGTCGCCGAAAAGCTTCGATTCCTTGATCGCCTTGGAGGACCACGTGCCCGTATCGGCGAATTCCATCGGCTTGCCCGGGATCGCGAGGTTCATCGGAATCATGGCGAACTGCATGCTTGCTCCGCCCTGAATGTAGACGACCGCGTGCGTGTCCGGAATCTCCATGAGCTCCGTCAGATTCGCCGTCGCACGAGCCAGAACTTCGTCAAAGAGCTTGTGACGATGGCTGTGCTCCATGATGCCGCATCCGCTTCCATGGTAGTCGCAGAATTCCTTTTGCGCGCGTTCCATGACAGCCTGAGGCAAAGCAGCCGGCCCGGCATTGAAATTGAATGTCTTCATTCGAGGACTCCTCCAAGGTGTGATGTGGGTTGTTGAATAAAGAATCCTTTAATATACCATACGCGTTCGCTTTTTGCAAGCAGCGAGGTTGAATCTTTCCGGAGATTCCAAAAAGTCCGCCATGCGCATTTTGAGTGGAACGACGAATCCGGAAGCCGTTTTCCAAGTCGCGCGGCGAGAAGCGATCTCCGTCCGTGGGGAATGAATGCCGGAAAGAGGCATTTTCTTCCTGTCGTTGCGACTCTCGCGCTCGTTTCTCAAGCGGCTTTAGAGAAAGCCTCGCTTTTCTTCCTGAAAATTCGCGCTTTTCATGATATGTTAAGTCGGAAGGCGAACGAAAACGATGAATTCCGAACGCGATAAGCTGCGCGCCGCCGTTCCGCGCTCGTCATGTCAAGGCGGCGCATTCTTCGCCATGTTCGTCGCGCGCCGCACATGCGGCGCTTGCAAACGTTGAATTTCAAGAATGGAACACGCAAGGCTCGGACGGCGCCCGGCTCAAAACATCGAATAAATGTCAGCTGATTTTTTTCAGCGTCTCAACCACCGGAGGCGACAGCGATGACTTATGAATTTTCCGACGAGGCCCTGCGCCTGATTCGCGTCGTCTCGATGAAGGACTGCAACGGAAACGTTTCCGAATTCGTCCGTCGGACGGGAATCGCCGCCTCCCGCCTTGGCCGCAGGCTGGAACATGCGTCTCCGCCTGCGAAAAGGGAGTCGCGCGGCTCCTGTTCGTCCCGAACGCCGACGTTTCGCGACTGCGATTCGCTTACGGCCGGAGTCATCGGCGGAGCGAATCGAAACATTCAGGGCATGACGGTAATCGGACGCGTCGGTCGCTTTGCATCGCAGGAGACGGACGAGTCGCGGATTCGCGCGTCGGAGCGCAGTCGCGTGCTTGACAGCCTGATGGCGGACGAGAACATCACGCCGGAAGCGAAGGTCATGATCTATAATCGCATGAAACGTCAGGAGGCATGATATTTTCGTTGCAGCGTCCAAACGCGTTTCAGGGCGCGGCGAGACACGGATCGGCTCCGCGGAGAATGTCCGTATCGAGCATAACTGCGCGTCGATTCCGCATGAACGGCGTCTCAAGGTTGCAGCGACGATTCTGATCATCCTTTTGCTTGTCGGCGTCTCGGGCGCCGCGTATCTGTTCGGGCTCGTTCACGGAAGAAGCTGTTATGTCAGCCGGAACGGGATCATTCACCGGGAGAATTGCGTCTATTACGCGGACCGTGCGTTGCGCGATTGCAAGGTCTGCGGCGGGCGCGGCGATCCGGAGCGCAACAGAAAAAGGCCGGGAGAAACGGCGCAAGCGTCGCTTCTCCGGCCATGAGCCGAATTGATCGAAAAGAATCAATCCTCGGTTTGCACCGTCTGAACCTCAAGAATTTCAATGACTCCGCCCGCATCGTCGGCGTCATTCGGCGCTTGCGCGTTCTTTGCCTGGCATTTCGCCGGAGCGTTCTTGGCGCCGCAGCTGTTCTGGCAGGGCGGGCAGGTTCGGCAGTACGGGCATGTCATTTTGACGTCGGCGGGCTTCATTGGACGTGCGCACTGCGTTCCGGTCGGGCAGTTCGCTCCGACGGCTTCGGTCGGCGCTTCCGCGGCTTCGGCCACGACGCAGACTGCGCACAGCGCTGCGATAACGGCGATGAATCTGGCTTTCATAAACAGACCTCCTTTTTTTTGACGGCGCGCATCCCCCTGACGCGCTCCTCTCTTTCAATCAATATAGCAGTCGGCGTGAAAAAAGCAAAGAGCGAAACTTTAGCCGCATGTTTCAGCGATGCAGGGATTTCCGCAAACGCATCCGCGCGTTTGCAAGGTTTTTTGAAAAGGGCGGAGGCCGCTGCGTCGAGAGAGGCGTTCGCGCTCAGCGCGAAATCGTTTGGAGAATGATGCGAGCAGCGTTCGCGGTCGCTTTTTCCGCTCCGCAGGAGAGGTCGCGCTTCATTTCCTCCATGTCGGCTTCGACCTGCTTCCGTCGCGATCCGCCGGGAAGAACGCGATCCACCGCATCGGCAAGATCCTCCGGCACGACCTGAAACTGGAGAAACTCTTCGAAGACGGTTCGGTTCAGGATGATGTTCACCATGGTGAAGGCGTTGCGGAAGAGCTTGCGGATGATGATCCGCGCGAGCAGGAAGGTCAGCGGATGCAAACGATATGCGACGACGAGCGGAAGTCCGGCGATGGCGGATTCCACCGTGACGGTTCCGGATGCCGCGAGCCCGGTCCCGCATTTCTGCATTGCGCTTGCGGTTTGGCCGCAAAGGACGTCCAGATGCAGTTCCCTGACTTCCGGCCGCTTTTTTGCAAAGGCCTCGATCCCGTCCAGCACATTCCGATACGTGCGCTCGCGCGGCGCCGCAAGCGAAAACGTCATGTCCGGATGGCGTTTCTTCAGAATAAGCGCAGTTTCCAGAAACGGTTCCAGAAGACGCGAGGTCTCGCTTTTTCTCGAACCGGGCATCAGCAGCAGACGGTTCGGATCGCGCCGGATGTTCGGATCGGTGCGCTCGCGGACGATTTCGATCAGCGGGTGTCCTGCGAATTCGACGTCCAATCCGGAGCCTGTCCAAATCTCCGGTTCGAACGGAAAGATGACGATCATCTTCTTGCAATAGCGGGCGTACTTGGGAATGTTGGACTTGCGCCAGGCCCACACTTGCGGGCCGATATACCAGACGATCGGAATTCCGAGCTTCCAGAGACGCTTGGCGAGCCGGATGTTGAAGCCGGGATAATCCACCATCAGGACGATGTCGGGACGCTCCCGCTTCGCCCTTCGGACGCAGTCGAAGAGGAGACGGATGAACGTGCCGATGCTGCCGAGCACCTCGATCAGTCCGACGACGCCCAGTTCGCTGGAATCGATGAAGCAGTCGACGCCCGCCGCCTTCATCTTCACTCCGCCCATGCCGCGGACGAGAACGTTCGGATCCTGGCGTCTAAGCTCTTCCGCGATTTTTGCTCCGTATAGATCGCCGGACGATTCTCCGGCCATGATCCATACGACCCGCTGTTTTGATGCTTCCGTCATGGCTTTCGCTCCCGCGCGCTTTCTCTTTCTTATGATGAACCAATGTTCAAAAATTTCAATCGATTAACATTCAATGACAATTCAACTGCCGTTCGTCAGGGGGCGTTTTGTCCCGTCCGCATGCGCCGAAATTCGAGACGCGGTGACTTTTGAAGATGCGGACGCGGCAAGGGGAAAGTCCGTCGCGATCTTACGGTCGATGAAGACGCCCTCCGATTCCGCATTTATTTTCTGCGCTTTTTCTTCGGCGGCGTATAGTTGCTTCCGCGTCCCCCGAATCCCCCGAATCCTCCGAATCCGCCCATGCCGCCGAAGCCTCCGGGACGCATTCCTCCGAATCCGCCCATGCCGCCGAGAAGTCGGTTCATCATGCCGCCGGACATCATCTTCTTCATCGCCAGGAACTGCTTGACGAGCTGGGAAACCTCGTCGACAGGTCGGCCGGATCCGGCGGCGATGCGGCGTCTGCGCGGCATGTCGATGATGTCCGCGTTGGCGCGTTCCTTCTTTGTCATGGAGCAGATGATGGCTTCAACTCCTTTGAGCTTGGAAGGGTCGAGCTCCGGGAGTTCGGCGAGCTTGTCTCCGCCAGGAAGAAATTTCAGGATGCCGGTCAAGCCTCCGAGTTTGGAGATCTGGCGAAGCTGTCCGAGAAAGTCGTCGAAGTCGAACTTGTTCTTACGGAGCTTTTCTTCCAGTTTCTTGGTCTCTTCCTCATCGATTTTCTCCGCCGCCTTTTCCACGAGCGAGACGACGTCTCCCATGCCGAGAATGCGCGACGCCATGCGATCCGGATGAAATTGATCGAGGTCTTCCAGCTTTTCTCCGACGCCGGCGAACTTGATCGGACGTCCGACGACCTTGCGGATGGAAAGAGCCGCGCCGCCGCGCGCATCGCCGTCGAGCTTCGTCAGCCCGACGCCGGAGACGGAGAGCGCATCGTTGAAATGCTTGGCGACGGAGACCGCCTGCTGTCCGAGCGCGGCATCGGCGACGAGCAGGATTTCCTGCGCATTCGTGACATCCTTGACCATGACGAGTTCGCGCACCATCGGTTCGTCGATCTGGAGACGACCTGCCGTGTCGATG
>CAZAAM010000083.1:0-8904 GCA_964483055.1 uncultured Victivallales bacterium | reverse complement strand
CTTGCATTGCGAACTCCGGGATTGCGCAGCCGCATCGAGCTGCGAACGCGTTCCGCGTTCCTTATTGTTTATAACTGAAAATAATATAGCCGCGCATGAGCCCCGCTTCAAGACGGAACGCGCGATTTCCGTCAACTTTCGCTCCGGCTTCCCTCGCTGGCCGTGATCGTCAGCGCAATGCCTCCGCGCGGTCGAAACTCTCCGCGCACCTCCATCCAGCGCGGCTTGGCCGCTGCGGTCAAATCGCCGAGAATGCGGTTGACGACCTCTTCATGAAAAGTCCTGTGATTCCGGAAGGAGAAGAGATACAGCTTCAGAGCCTTGCTTTCGATGCAACGCTCGTTTGCAATGTAGCGAATGAAGATATGGCCGAAGTCCGGCTGTCCCGTCACAGGGCAGAGGCTGGTGAATTCCGGACAGTCGAATTCGATGACGTAGTCCCGCTGGGGATATTTGTTGGGAAAAGTCTCAAGCCTGGCCTTGTCCGGGGAGTCCGGATACTCCGTATGATTCCGGGAAAGCAGCGTCAGCGACTCGAAAGGATCCGCTCCCTGACGCGCTCCGACTGTTTTTGCCGTTTTTTTCGCCATATTCGTGCTCCGCTTCCATGCAAAAAATAAAAAAAACCGCTTTTTTTGAAAAAATCATTCGAAAAAGAGCGTTTTCACGCTTGATTGTGTCTGGAGACAGGCATATATTAGGTGCGTTTCGGGAAAATGCAATCGGAAAGACGAAAAATCTTAGCTTTTTGCAATTTTTCATATCCAACTTTGAAGGAGAAGTCATGAAGAAAGCAGTCTTGGTCGTCATGTTGCTCGCAATGATCGGCAGCTTCGCCCCCGTGTACGCTGTGAACAACATGGATTATTCGCGCGACAATCCTCCCGGCTATCAAAACCTTTTCAATCGGATTGCGCGCAAGCTCGGCCGAGGCGTATGCAACGTCGCATTCGGCGCGCTGGAGCTTCCTGTTCAGATCTGCCTCACCAACTTCGAAGAAGGCGGCATCGCCGCCGTCACCTACGGCGTGCTGAAGGGAACCGGTTATTTCATCTTCCGCGAAGTCGTCGGCGTCGTCGAAATCGTGACGTTCCCCGTCCCGCTGCCTGGCTGCCCGAACGATCCCTACGACATCGGCGCCGGCTACGGCCCCATTCTCGAACCGGAATGGATCATTACGCCGAATCTGAACTACGCCAACGTCGTATTCCAGAGTTCGCAGCAGGATCTCTGATTCTCTGCAATGCATGAAAAGGGAAGCCTGCGTCATGGCGCCGGATGTCCCGAATTCCGCCTGCGAGGCGGTCAAGGTCCTGCTCAACTTATCGCTTGACAGGACCTTTGATTATTTCATCCCTCCGGGCTTGCGCGGACGAATTCAGCCCGGCATGCGCGTATCCGTGCCGTTTGGCAAGTCAAAAAAATCGCGCTCCGCCTATGTCGTCGCGCTTCTCCCGCGTTCCGAACGGACTGATCTCAAGTCCGTTCTCGCCATCGAGGGCGACGACGAACGGCCTCTTGTCACGCCCGCTCTTGCCAAGCTCGGCGATTGGATGGCCGACTACTACTGCTGCACGCGCGAACAAGCTTTTCGCGCCCTTCTTCCCGGCGCCGTCCGCAATGGAAAAGTTCGCCCGAAAACCGTCAAGCAGTATTATTTGGCGGACGCGGCGAAGGCGGAACAGTTCCTTGCATCGGCTCCGCCCAGACAGAAGAAACGCGCCGACCTCGTGCGTCTTGTCTTCCTCCAGCCCGGCCGAACCGCCGATTTCCTGCTTGCGGAAACGGGCGCAAGCGCCGCTCAGCTTGCCGGACTCGTCAAGAACGGCATGTTCGTCACCGAGAAGAAGCAGGCAGGGAGGGATCCTTTCCGTCATGCGGAAATCAAGCCGACCAAGCCGCTTGATCCGACGCCGGGTCAGAGGGCGGCGATCGATATGATCCAAGCCGCTTTGGACTCGCCTCCCGCCTCCTCCCTTCCTCACGCGATTCTGCTCCACGGCGTCACCTGCAGCGGAAAAACCGAGGTCTACCTGCAGGCCATCGCTCATGTGCTGGAAAAAGGCGGCGACGCCGTCGTGCTCGTTCCGGAAATCTCCCTCACTCCGCAAACGGTTCTCCGCTTCCGAGCGCGATTCGGAGAACAAGTCAGCGTCCTGCACAGCGGCCTTACTGACGGCGAACGCTTCGACGAATGGATGAAGGTGCATGCCGGCAAGGTCCGCATCGCCGTCGGCGCGCGTTCCGCTCTTTTCGCGCCCTTCCGCAATCTTAAGCTCATCATAGTCGACGAAGAGCATGAAACCAGCTATAAGCAGTCGGAGGCTCCTCGCTACAATGCGCGCGACGTCGCCGTCGTTCGAGGCAAAATGGAAGGAGCCGTCGTCGTTCTCGGTTCCGCGACGCCCAGCATGGAATCCTATCGCAACGCCTTGGAAGGCAAATACAAGCTTGCAGTCATGCCGGAGCGCTGCGATCCATCCATCTTCCTCCCGGAAGTCCATATCGCCGACATGAGGCTGGAAGCGAACGAAGAAGAAAAGATCCCATTCTTTTCCAAGGAGCTGATTTCCGCCGTTTACGAGAGACTTTCCCGCAAGGAGCAGTGCATTCTTTTCCTAAACAAGCGCGGCTACTCCAGGCAGATGCAGTGCGATGCCTGCGGATTCGTGCCGGCCTGTGAAAACTGTTCCGTCTCATATACCTATCACAGAAGAAACGAATCGCTCGTTTGTCATTACTGCGGCGACGTCCTGCCCGCGCCGGATCGCTGTCCGCAATGCGGCTCGGAGCAGATTCGTTATTCCGGAGCCGGAACGGAACGCATTGAATCCCTCGCGCTCAAGCTCTTCCCGAATGCGCGCATCGCGCGCATGGATTCCGACACGATGTCGCATCCCGCAATGTATGAAAAGGTTCTTGGCTCCTTCCGGCGCGGCGAACTTGACATTTTGATCGGGACCCAGATGATCGCCAAAGGGCTCGACTTCCCGAACGTCACGCTCGTCGGCGTCATGAATGCGGACACGGGCCTGATGCTGCCGGATTTCCGTGCCCAGGAGCGCGGATTCCAGCTGCTCGAACAGGTCGCAGGACGTGCGGGGCGAGGATTCATGCCCGGTCTTGTCATCATTCAGACGTTCAGCCCGTTCAATCCGGCGATCGAATGCGCGCGGACGCATGATTATCGGGCTTTTTTCGATGATGAGCTTGCCGTCCGCAAGGAATTGAATTTTCCGCCGTTCACGCATTTGACGGCGCTCCATTTCGAGGGCGACGACTCCGCGGAAATCATGAGCGCCGCGAACGCGCTCGTTTCGCGTCTGCGCGACGCATTCTCCGACTCCGTCGAATTCTCCGATCCAGCCCCGGCTCCCATCGAACGAATGAAAGGCAAGCGCCGTTGGATTTCTCTTGTCCGCGGCGCCAACGCGCCTCCCTTCCGCGCCAAGCTTCGCGAGGAGGCGATGGCCTGGCGACGCAATGTCAAAAACGTCGTCTTCTATGCGGACGTCGATGCAATTTCGCTGCTTTAAACGAAACGCTTCCGCATCGCGCGGTGATTTTTCCAAACTCACGACAATAATCAGGAAAGGATCTCGACTATGAAAAATCTGCTTCTGCGCCGCCTTGCGCCTTTCGTCTTTTTGTTTGTTCTCTTTGCTCCGGCGAAGATTTTCGCCTCTCCGGACGGCTGGATTGAGAATCTTCCGGACGCCAAAGCGCGCGCCGAAAAAGAGAACCGCCCCATCCTCGCCCTCTTCACCGGGTCCGACTGGTGCGGTTTCTGCATCCAGCTGGAAAAGGAAGTTCTTTCTTCTCCGGAGTTTCAAAAGTTCCTCAAGGAGAAGGTCGTTCCGCTCTATTTGGACTATCCTGCCAACAAGAAGATGCCTCAGGATCAGCTCAAACGCAATCAGGAGATCGCCGGCAAGTTCGGCGTCAACGGCTTCCCGACTACGATTTTCCTCGCTCCGGATGGCGAAACCGTGCTTGCGATCATTTCCGGATATGAAGGCGAAAAACCCTATCGCGACGCCTGCGCGCTTGCAACGGACGCAAAGTGGACCGACGCTCTCCGCAAGGCGCTCTCCGCATCGGATGAGAAGACGCGCGCCGAACTCTTGAAGCCGCTGTTGCGCGACGCGCCGGAAGCCTTGAAGGACGGCGTGGAATACATGATTCCGCGGCCGTGACGAACAATTGTTCATCAATGGTCATCGCCTTGAACGTCGCCGGCTTCAGTGGAAGGCATGATTCTGCTGCTGCAACGCCGGCGGACAAGGCGGAATTGAAATAACGCTTCAACTCCGGCGCTTAAATCCAAACAGGATGAAAATCGGCTGACATGATTCCGAAGTCCTCTCAAAAGCCATGCAGCTGCGGGCTTGGAGACTTTCAGGTGAAAGCCGATGAAATAAAGGCGTCCGCTCCGACGGCATGCGGAAAGACGGAAGGAACTGGCGGGGTGAAATCCGATGAAACAAAGGATCGCTCATTCTGACGGGATCGTGCGAATGACCTCGTCGATCTGCTCCGCGCTGATCGGTCCGGGACGAAGAATCTTCCATGAATTGTCCGCAAAGACCTGCACGACCGTCGAAGGCATTGAACCCGCGGGGATTTCGCCTCCGTCGACGGCAAGATCCGGCGGCGACGCCAACGAGGACAGAGCCGCATCGAGCGTCAAGGCATTCTCCCCCCCGGACAGGTTCGCACTCGTGTTCGCGAGGGGGCGACCGTATATCCGAAGCAGCTTCAATAGAAAGGCATGATTCGGTATTCGGAACCCGAACGTGCCTTCTCCTTGGGGCACGATCACTGTCAGCGGTCCAGGGCAAAGCGCATAGGCGATCCGATGCGCTGCGCGAGGAAGCGGCTCTCCGACATGGCGTTCCACGGAAGCTGCGTTCGGGAAAAATGCGGCAAGATGCTTTGAGGCGGGACGGAGCTTCATTTCATAAATCCGCTCGCGTGCGGCTTCGTGTTCATAGTCGCAGACGAGTCCATAGACGGTCTCCGTAGGCAGGAGCACGACTCCGTCGTCACTGGCGAGCGTGCGGAGCGCGGCGGTCAAGGCATGGGCGCAGTCGAATCGCAGCATGATGGCTTACTCGGAATAGATGAAAATGGTTTCGCCTTCGCGGCATAGGCGATATTTTTCTCGCGCGACCTTCTCAATCGCGCTTGCATTATGCTCCAAATCATGAACTTCGGCTTGAAGGGAAAGCACTTCCGCGTTCTTGCGGTCCCGTTCCTCCGTCAGTCGCGCGACATCTTCCTTTTCCTTCATGTTCTTTCGATACGCGGGCACGACCAAGGAAGCCGAAAACAGCATCACGATGATCAGCAGCGCGTAAATCAGGACTGTAAGAAACTTGCTCATGAAAGATGCGACGAATCGTTCCTTTTTCGGACAGTTGCATTAATATAGCGCCACTCTCCCGAAAATCCAAATTCTTAAAAGAAAGTCCATTCGTAATAGACTGCGACTGTGTCCACGGCGCCCGTCGTCAATGGAGTGGCGAACGTGCAGGAAAGTCGTTTGCTCGGGGTCTTCGAATCCGGCGCGGGACGAATCACGACCGTGTAATTTCCGCTCGGAGTCCAGCGGAAATACTGCGAAACGCGGGTCAGAACGCCGGAATCCATCGTTTCCGACAGAGGCTCTCGATCTTCGGAATACAGGCGCGCGATCGAGTCGCGGACGTCCAGAATCTCATCTTCTTCCAAACCGCAAACGGCGTCGAGATAGTCGTCGGACACGTTGAAGATGTCCGGTTCTCCGGTCAGCTCGTAGCCGGTCGGAGGAATCAAACGGATGCTCGTGAGACGTCCGTCGGCATCCAGGGGGAACAGGTCGCAAAGCTCGTCGATCCAAAGGAGTTCCTCCCGCTGCTCGATCGCCGCGTTTCGCGGAAGGGGCGCCATGCCTGCAGCGGTGTACTCGGATTCCTCGCTGCTGTCGTCCTCCGCGGTGTCATTGGTGTCGATATAGTCCTGAATGCGGTTCGACACGCGCGTGATCAAGTCCGACCACTCGGAGTCGTCGGCGCGATTGTTCAAGAGGCTGAGAAGCGTCGTAGAATAATCGTTTCCGGTCATGCTTGGGGGACCCGATGCGTCCAGTATGACGAATTGCATCGGCGTCCCGTAATAATCGACAAGGTGCGGAACGCCGTCGGGCAGAAAACGGTCATAGTCGTATTCGCTGTAATTGTCGATCTGAAGCTGCGTATTGCCGGCGTTGTTCACCTCTCGATCCGCCGCGATCAAGAACCATGCGCGATTCGCCATGCCTTCGCAAATGTAATAGCTGCGCTGCATTTGCACATGAGGGCGCACGACCAGCATGTTGATCCGCGAGAGGATCATGATGCTTCCCGCAAGAAGCGATCCGGTCATGATCAGCATCAGCACGGAGATCAGCGCAATGCCGGATTCGCCGCCGCGGCGCCCTCTGCGACGCGGCTTCATCCAAAGCGAAGCTGTTCGTTTGCATCTCATCCGCTCGTAATCTCCTGGCGCGATCCGAATGCAGTATTCGAACTCACGCCTGCACTTCTCCGGAGCCAAACCTCCGTTCGTCCATCCTCCCATTCCACAGTCATTTGCACGGCAAGCGGAAGGAAGTCATAGGTTTCGCGATCCCATTCGTCGAGCCAGACTACGGCGTCCGACTGATCCGCGGCATACAGAAAGGAAATCTTGCGAACGCCGGTCGCCAGGACTTCCGTTTTCCATGGCCGTTCCGTTTCATCGTCTTCAACCCATGGCAGACGGGGATACATGCTGTAGTCGGCGAGAAGCTCGCCCTCTCGCGCGTCCAGGCGGATGCGGACAAAGATCAACGCTCCGGATTCCTTGCCATAGGTGCGCCGCACGCTCGTGAAGAAAAGCATATCCTCCTGTCCGTCGAAGACAAGATTCGTATCGTCGTTTTCATCCTCGTCGATCCAGTGGAAAGGAAACATGTTCCGCACGCACCCGTCCATGACCAGGTCGATGTTCATATATTCCCTCAGACGAGCGGTTTGAAGCTCCGAGGACTTCCATGCGCGAAAAAATGTGAACGACGCTCCGGAAAGGATTCCGGCGATGATCAGCATGATTCCCATCGCGACGATGACTTCAACCAGCGTGAAGGGGATGGCGGCGCATCGTTTCATGACATCACTCCTCCTCCAATCCGCTGTCATAGATGATCCGATCCACGACTACGTCGGTCAGGATGGAATTATCCTTGCGGGAAATGATTTCGATTGTGCACGCCTCCAGCGGCAGCTGTCCATCGATGTTGTTCAAGTCGTCGGGAAGTCCGTCCGCATCGTCGTAAGTGATTACGACGAAGCAGTCGTCATAAGGAAAGAATCGATACGGAACGCTTTCCACGGTCGATTCGTGCAACAGCACGTATTCCGCGGCCTGCGCCAGCTTGTGCATTGCGGACCATTCCTCCGCATCCTTCGCAATGCGGGCGCGGGATTCCGCGATCATGCGGTAAAAGATGCCAAGAGGAAGGCTCAGTATCGCCATCGCCACGACGACTTCGATCAGCGTGAATCGGCTTCTTGCGCGCAATCGATTCATAGCAAATCCTCTTCCGTTCGTTCTCTCGCTCTCAGTTCTCCGGTCAGCGCGGAGATTTCCAGCACAAGACCGGAATCCTTGTACGACAGGATGAATTTGCGCAGTCCGCATGCGCCGCCGTCCGGAAAAAAGCGGAACAGCTCCAGCCATGCCTTGTCGCTTTCCAAGCGCAAGGAATCCGCATCGAGCGAAATATCTTCCGGAAGACGCCAGCGAAACATTGCATTGCTCGTATCCGGCGTCGTCGCCTCGTCCAGTTCAAGCGGGTCGCACATTGCAAAGACGTCGTCGTCCATGACGTAGACGACCGCACGGTCGCTTCCGTTCTCGATGGCCTGGAATCTGGCGCGCGCGCAGAAATGCTGAAACTCCAATGCCACGCGCTCCAGTTTGCGATGCGGCGATTCCGGCTTCAGAGCCACGACAGCGACGCCGCCCGCCGTCAGAAGAAGAACGACGACCACGACGACTTCGATCAGCGTGAATCGGCTTCTTGCGCGCGGGCGCCTGCTCCGGACGGACGGCATGCGAATGTCATTCCCAGCTGACGATATCGGCGTTGTCCCCTGTGCCGCCTTCCTGTCCGTCCGCGCCGTAAGACATGATGTCATAGTCTCCGTGCTCGCCGGGGAAGACGTAGACGTATTCGCGTCCCCACGGATCGTTCGGAATGCGGGTCGTCTTAAGATAGGGGCCGTTCCATGTTTCCGCGCCGTCCGTGTTTTCGATCAGGCCGTTGAGATCGGTCGGATACCCCTTGACGTCGAAATTGTACGTCATCAAGGCTGTATCGAATTCCTTGATCTGGTTCTTCGCAGCAGTAACCTTGCCCTGCGTGACATACTTCATGTAGGACACGGTGGCGACGGACGCCAGCGTCATAAGAATGACGATGACCACGACGACCTCGATCAACGTAAATGACCTGCGGCGGATGTTTCCAGCTTTTTTCTTCATGATGCTCTCCTTGAGTCTAAAAGGTTTCATTGCTCTTGGATTATGTTGTTCACGTTATGGCGTTCAACTCCATCATCGCGGAGAAGATGGACACCACGACGAGAAGCACGCAGGCCGCGAGGAACAGAATCACCGCCGGCTCGAACAGGCTCAGCAGGCGCTTGATGCGGCTTCGCGTATCCGTTTCCAAATTGTCTGCGATCCGCTTCAGCATTTCGCCTAGATTTCCCGATTCTTCGCCGACGCGCAGCATCGGCGTCGTCTCGCGCGGCACGTAGGGATTTCCTTGAAGAGCGGCGGAAAGGCGATCGCCGCCCTTCAAACGGTCCGCGATCGGAAGAAACGGCTTGGCTACGA